>JAISOP010000112.1 GCA_031275525.1 Tannerella sp. | reverse complement strand
CGGTGGTCTTCGGGCAGACGTATGCGCTCCTGGAGCACAGCCATGCTGCCTTAGTGACCTCGGGTACGGCGACGCTCGAAACTGCCCTGTTCCGCGTACCCCAGGTGGTTTGCTATTATTTTGGAGGTGGAAAAGCGGTGAACTTTATTTTCCGCCATTTCTTCCATGTCCCCTATATTTCGCTGGTCAACCTGATTGCCGGGTGCGAAGTGGTTCGGGAATTATTCGGCGCCGGGTTCACGCGCGAGCGCATTCGTGCGGAACTGGAACGGATACTGTACGACAAGGCCTACCGCAGCCGGATGCTCCGGGGCTACGACCGGGTGATCCGCACCCTGGGACCGCCCGGCGCCTCGCAACGCACCGCCACACTCCTCAGGGAAAGGATGGGGGGGGAATAGGGGGTGCGCTCCTGCCCTTCTATTCGTAGAGTCCTTCGCGCGAGAGCAGGTGGTCCAGGTTGGCCACCCCCAGGCCGATCAGGGCCATCACCGTGGCCGCATGTTGCTGGTATTCGGGGATACTTTTCGTGTAGAGGTCGCGTTCCGTATGCCATATCTCGCGGTAATTGAAGTTGTAGCCCTTGACGTCTTCCTCGTCCAGCGAGATGGCGGGTATGCCCTTGATGGCGAAAGCGGAAGCGTCCGTTCCGCCCAGGCGTACAGGCTTGGCCCGCGGGCCGGTTTCCTTCACCACAAAGGGTAGCTCGGGATGGATGGAGGAGATCGGCGCGCAGATTTGTACGAAATCGGCATACATGGCTTTGGGTACGCTGATGCTTACCGGCGGCAGCGGGCCGCCGTCGCGGTTGAAGAGGTTGGAAATCTTGTCCCACTGTTCGGGATGCGAGGCTACCCACGCCTGTGCGCCCAGCAGTCCGTATTCCTCGCCGGCAAAGGCGATGAAGAGCATGGAGCGTTTCGGTCGTGCACCCGAAAGGGCCACTAAGCGGGCGGCTTCGATGACGGAGGTGACGCCCGCCCCGCAGTCCACCCCGCCGGTGGCCGCGTCGTGCGAATCCAGGTGGCCGCTCAGGATCACGTATTCGTCCGGATAATCGCTTCCCCGGATTTTCCCGGCCACACTGTAATATTTCACCGGCCCCTGCTTGAAGTGGTTGCGGATGTCAAACTCCAACTCGAACACGCGCCTCTCCAGCGCCATTTGTTTGATGATTTCATACTGATGTTCGTCCAGCTTGATGTCAGGGGTTTCGGGCAGGCGGTCGAAGGTCATGGTCGAATCCTTGACCACGCTCCGGTCATACAGCGCCACCAGCGGCACCGGCGCCGACTGGATGAGGCCCAATATACCGGCTTCGCGCATCTCCCGGTAGAACAGCGCCGGCTCGTCGAGTGGCGTCAACAAGGTATCTTTCCTGTTCTTCAAGCGATTGTTCTCTGCAATGGCCCGGTTCTGTTGACGTATTTCCTCGTTGCGGGCAATCAGGGAGGCACGAAGGGAATCGGCCGCGGCGTCGTGTGCAATCGCCCAGCCGATACTTTTCCCGGTGACCAGTACCCAGGCCCCTTTCAAGGCCCCTTTCATGCGGTCAAATTCTTCGCGCGTTTTGGGTTCGAGCAGGACGTGTCCGCGTTGTAACCCTTTGGTTCCGGACGAGTAGGAGGGTGTGACGAAATGCAGCGCCATGGCCTGGTCGCCACCCAGCATCCGCCCAAACCACGGGCCGCGGTTGAAGCCTACCGGCATGGTACCGCCTTCGTTCAGTTCTACTTCCAGCCCCCATTCGCCGAACTTGGATGCCACCCAATCGACGGCATTGTCATAGGCGTCCGACCCTATCGGACGACCGCCAAAGCGATTGGTGAGCACATCCAAGTGATTCATCACCTGATTATCCGTCTTCCCGAGGGCAATCAGTTTGTTGACTGCCGCATCCTGTGCCGAGGCGGTCGTAAGCGCTATCCCTACAGCGCAAAGTAGCAAGATTTTCTTCATCTGTTTAGGTTTTAATTAAGTTCGGGCACAAATGTATTTCCCTTCTTTCTTTTTTAGCGATTGCTCCCTTATTCGAGTTCCAGCATGACGACCGACTTGGCCGGCAGTCGTATCGAAAGCGTGTTTTTCGACAGTTTGGCGCCTTTGAAGTCCTTTACCCCGACGGTCTCCGGGCGGTCGAAGGTATTGTGGTCCGTAAGGTTGGCAGAGGTCAGGACTTTTCCCGACACGCTTTTGAGGGTCACACCCCGTAGCTCGCCTTCCACGGCCTGTTCCCCGTTCGGGTCGATGTTTACCAGCGTAAGGTGTATCTTTCCTGAAGCGTCCCGGGAGGCCGATACGCTGACGGCGTCCATTTTCCGGCCGTCCGGTTCGTAGGCGCCGGAGGTGAACGAAAGCGGCAGCAGGGTGGCGTCCTGGTGTACCTTATATAACCAATAGACCCAGTATGTGGGCGTGAGCAGCATCTTCTCCTTATCGGTCAGGATGACCGCCTGCAGGACGTTGACCGTCTGCGCAATGTTCGCCATTTTCACGCGGTCGCAGCGTGCATTGAAGAGGTTCAGGTTGAGGGCGGCGACGATGGCGTCGCGCAGGGTGTTTTGCTGGTAGAGGAAGCCGGGATTGGTGCCGGGTTCGACGTCTGTCCAGATACCCCATTCATCCACAATCAGCCCCGTGCGCTTTGCCGGGTCGTAGCGGTCCATGACGGTCGAATGTTTGGCGAGCAGTTCGTCCATGAACAGCGTGCGCGAGAGGGTGTTGAAATATTCCTTTTCGTCGAACTGTGTAGCCGATCCTTTTTTGCCCCAGTTGCCGGTAGGAATGGTGTAGAAATGCAGCGAGAGTCCCTGCATCCTGTGACCGACGTTTTTCATCACCGTTTCCGTCCAGTGGTAGTCGGCATCGTTGGCTCCGCAGGCGATTTTGTACAATTGATTGTCGCCGTAGTTGCGGCAATACGTAGCATAACGGCGATAGAGGTCGGAATAGTGTTCGGGCGTCATGTTGCCGCCGCAGCCCCAGCTCTCGTTGCCCACGCCCCAGAACTTCACCTTCCACGGTTTCTCGCGGCCGTTCTGTTTGCGGAGGTTGGCCATGGGGCTTTCGCCGTCGGAGGTGATGTATTCTACCCATTTGGACATCTCTTCCACCGTGCCGCTGCCCACGTTGCCGCAGATGTATGGTTCACAGCCTAACTGTTCGCAGAGATCGAGGAATTCGTGCGTACCGAAACTGTTGTCTTCCACCACGCCACCCCAGTGGGTGTTCACCATTTTGGGACGCTGTTCGCGCGGGCCGATGCCGTCGCGCCAGTGGTATTCGTCGGCGAAACATCCGCCCGGCCAGCGCAGGTTCGGGATTTGGATGTCGCGCAAGGCCTGTACGACGTCGTTACGGATACCGCGGGTGTTGGGCACCGGGGAGTCTTCCCCGACCCAGTAGCCGCCATAAATACAATGGCCGAGGTGTTCGGAAAAGTGCCCGTAAAGATGCCTGCTAATGGTTTCGCTGCCCTGGTCGGCATTCACAATCAGTTTGTTTTGCGCTCCTGCGGCGCCTGTCAGAATCAATGCTGCGATGCAGCTTAAGAATAGAACTCTCATGGATTACTATGTATTAATGAATAAATATCAATTGGCCATCATGCGTTTGATGATGCTGTATGCGTTCATGATCCCCAGTTCGCCGGCTTTGCTCAGGTCGGCGATGCCGCGGTGGGTGTCGCCGGTGGAAAGACGCGCCAGGCCGCGGTTGAAGTACGCTTCGGCAAATTCGGGATTGCGCAGGATGGCTTCGTTGTAGTCCAGGATCGCCGCCCGGTAGTCCCGCTGCGCACAGCGGATGTTTCCCCGGTTGTAATAGGAGTAAACGAATCCCGGGTTTTGCTGAATGACCTTGTCATAGTCGCGGATGATGAACTCGTTTTCGTCCAGTTTCCGTTCTTCGCGGGCCGGCGAACCGAAGGATTTGTTTCCTTCCCCGAACCGGATATTGACGGCATTCCGTTCGTCGTAGGCCGAGTGGGAACGTTCGTAGTCGATTTGCTTGTAGCGCACGACGGCGCGGTTGAAATAAGCCAGCGTATAGGACGGGTCCAGTTCAATCACCTTGTCGAAATTGTGAAGCGCTTCCGCAAAATCCTGAACCAGCATGAAATCCATTCCCCGTCCGAAATAATAGTCGGCATTGCCGGGTTCAAGTTCGATCTTGGCGGAGTATTCGTTGATGGATTCAAAGTGTGCGGCAATCTGTTCTTCGGTCAATGCCGCCTCCTGGTTGATGATTAGGATTTTCCACGAAACCGCCTGGCGCGAGTTGAAGGCTTCGATCATTTTGTCGTAATGTACGGAACCGCCCAGCGACAGCCCTTTCTCGTAATAACTCAGGACAAAGGAAGGTTCGAGGTCGATACGGACATTCCTGTCCTGTACGCGGCCGCGGATTTCGCTCTGGTATTGTTGTTTCTGTTCTTCTTCCCGGTCATAGACCACCAGGCGGTTGAACTTGTCGATGTTTCGGTCGGAACGCTCGCGCGTCTTTCCCTCCTCCGCCTCCTCCGCCTGTGCGTCCGGCGACGGCTGGGAGGCTGCGGCTGCGGCTGCCTGAGAGCGGCCGGACGAAACGGCCGGCGGTTGGCCTGTCCGTTTTTTCTCCTCCAGTTCGAAGGCCGTCCAGTAGTCGCGGTCGGCGCCGGCAGGGTCGTTCAGTTTCCGTTTGGCTTCGGAACGGTTGTAATAGCCCGGGAGGAATTCCGGGTACCGGTTCAGCACCACATCCAGGTCGGCGACGGTGCTGTGGTAGTCGCCGACTTCAAAATTCAGCAAGGCGCGGTTATAGTATGCCATGTAGTTGTCCGGTTCCATTTCGATGACGACGCTAAAGTCTTCGATGGCGCGGTTGTTGTCCCCGACCTGGAAACGCAGCAGTCCCCGGTTGAAACGGGCAATCAGGTTCCGGCTGTCCATGGCAATCACCTGGTCGTAGTCGGCCATGGCGCCGCGCAGGTCGTTCAATTGGTAGCGCACCAGTCCCCGGTTGATGTAGTATCCGCTTTCGCGGGTATTGAGGCGGATGGCCTCGTTCAGGTCAGCCAGCGCCTCCTCCAGCCGGTTGGTCTGGTACAGGATAATCGCCCGGTTACCGTAGCAGGGCGCATAGTACGGGTCTAACTCGATGGCTTTGTTGTAATCGTTCAGGGCCAGGGTAGTATCTCCCCTTTCGAGATACATGGCGCCACGTGTCAGGTAGCCCAGCGAGAGTTTGGGATGAGCCGTAATCAGTTCCTCGAACGCTTTTTCCGCATCCGTGTAGTCCTTTTTCTGGAGATAGGCAATCGCCCGGTTGGCCAGCATGGAACGGTCGTCGGGACGCAGTTCCAATCCCCGCTGATAATCTTTGATGGCCTCGTCGTATTTCTCCATACTCTGGCGGGCGATGCCGCGTGCATAGTAAGCCTGTGAGAGGAAAGGATTGCGTTCGAGACACAGGGAACAATCATCCTCCGCTCCCTGGAAATCATCCAGGTTCAGTTTGGCTACCGCCCGGTAGAAGTAGGGTTCCGCCAGCCACGGTTTGGCCCGGATGACCTGGTTGAAGTATTGAATAGACAGTACGTAGTCCTCGAAATACAGTGCGTTCCGCCCCACAGCCAGCACGCGGTCGGTATTGACCTGCGCCGCCAGCGTCCACGCACAAAGCTGGAAAAGGAGGAAAAATAGGGTCTTCTGCATTATTTCTTCACCGGTTTGATGCGATAGGCACACGTGGTCGTACCTTTGATGATCGCATGTAACTTACCTTTATTCAATTGCCTGCGGATGGGCAAGATACGGTCGATAAACACTTCCCCGTCCAGGTGTTCACACTCGTGCTGAACCACGCGGGCGGTAAATCCTTCCAAGGTTTCTTCCTTCAACGCACGGTTTTCGTCCAGGTAGCGGACGCGGATGCGCACCGCGCGCGACACCTTCTCGTGAATCCCCGGAAAACTCAGGCACCCCTCCTCCAGCGCTACGGTCTCGCGGCTTTTTTCAACAATTTCCGGGTTGATCATCACCCGCTTAAAAAACCTGCACTCGGGATAGTTTTCGCTCATCACGTCGGCGTCAATCACCAGCAAGCGGATGGGCCGCCCCACCTGTGAAGCCGCCAGCCCGATCCCGTCGGCGCTGTACATTGTCTCGAACAGGTCGTCAATAAACTGTTTCAGGTCAGGTTCCCGTTCATCTACCGGTTTGGCCTTTTCCCGTAACACCGGTTGACCGTATGTATAAATAGGCAATATCATGTTTTGTTATATTTTGTACTTTCCAAATAAGTCTGGAGGATAAAAACCGCGCTCAATTCGTCAGCCAGCGCCTTATCCTGCCGTTTCGACCGTTTCAATCCGCCGTCGAGCATGGCCCGGTGTGCCAGGACGGAGGTAAAGCGTTCGTCGCAATAGGCCACCGGAATGTCCGGCAAGGCCTTGCGCAGCCGTTTCACAAAACCCTCCACATGCGGCAAGTTCTCCGACGGCTCGTTATTCATCCGTTTCGGATAGCCCACCACAAACGCGTCCACCGGCTCGCCCAACACGTAGTTCGCCAGATACTCCACCGCCTTGCCGCTCGGCACAGTTGTCAATCCGTTAGCTATTAACTGTAGAGTGTCGGTTGCTGCCAGTCCTGTTCGTTTTTGTCCGTAATCAATTGCTATAATTCGTCCCATGTGGGCACAAAGGTAGCATTACAATTCAAAGATTCAAAAATTCAGGGATTCAAAAAATTCAAAAACAGGTTCATACTTTTTTTGAGACACTATGAATTTTGCGCCTCAACAAAAGTATGAACCTGTTTTCCCCTGTATCCGTTTAGGATTTCCGTCCGCTCGATTGCTTTATACCAAAAAACAGTCATTTATTCAAACTAAAATAACCATGGATAAAAATTATTCCTGTGGGAATTTCACTTTCAAATTCCCGTCAGCAACCATTTTCAAAGGATCATGAAGATACTTTTTATCGGAATCATCCTTTCCGTTTGTTTCCTGAAAGCGGACAACCTGTTTTCGCCAATATAAAATACAAGAAGATTGTACGGTCGGTATCCCTGAAAAACATACTTTCTTTGCGTGCGTTAAAAATATCCTATTGGATTTTGCCGGCCGGAATACCGGCTGGCGAACCGGAATACCGGTTGGCGAACCGGAATACCGGATAGCGAACCGGAATACCGGTTGGCGAACCGGAATACCGGCTGGCGAACCGGAATACCGGTTGGCGAACCGGAATACCGGTTGGCGAACCGGAATACCGGCTGACGAACCGGAATACCGGCTGATGAACCGGAATACCGGATGGAGAACCGGAATTCGAAGGGATATTATCTGCTGACCTGGTAACAGGATCAACCGGCGGGGATGGACGGGAATGAGAATGGATACGGGTAGCATGGATAGAAGGTATATTTATATGAGTAATTTTTAAAATAGA
>JAISOP010000037.1 GCA_031275525.1 Tannerella sp. | reverse complement strand
TCCCTTTGTCATCCATTCACCCACTGCGGCCTGCGGATGAAGAGGCCGTCCCCTTTCTCAAAACCGCTCTGTATCAGACCTCCATTAGGAACGCCGCCGTTCATGCATTATGTATGCCGCCATACTATGCCGTCATACATACATTAAGGAAGGCGGCTTCCCGGTTCATTCTTTTGATTGAAATAGATGACAAAGGAATGTGCAAAATTCATAGCGCCTCAAAAAAGAATGAACCAAAATTTCCCTTCGCATGACGAACATGGCCGTGCAGTGCGCGGCGCATTGCTTTTTTTTCCTTACCAGTTGAAATAGCGTTTGGCGTTATAGTAGCAAATGTCCTCCACCATGCGTCCGATGAAGGTGATTTCCGAGGCGGGGAGCAATCCCTTTTCGACGTCGTTTCCGATCAGGTTGCAGAGGATGCGGCGGAAATATTCGTGCCGCGGATAGGAGAGGAAGCTGCGCGAGTCGGTCAGCATACCGACAAAACGGCTCAGCAGTCCCAGCGCCGAGAGCGCGTTCAGCTGGTTTTCCATGCCCGTCAGCTGATCCAGGAACCACCAGGCCGCGCCGTACTGCATCTTGCCGGGCGTCGAGCCGTCGTTGAAGTTGTACAGGTTTGTCACCATCAGTTCGTTATCCCCCGGATTCAGGTTATAGACAATCGTTTTGGCGAGGTTGCCTTCGCGGTCGAGGCGGTCGAAGAAACGGTTCATGGCAGCCGCCACCGCGCAGTCGTCGATGGCGTCGAAGCCCGTGTCCGGGCCCAGCCGGTTGAACATGCGCGTGTTGTTGTTGCGGATGGCGCCGATGTGGAACTGCTGTACCCAGCCGGCTTTGCTGTCCATCACGGCCAGCTCGTGGAGCATGGCCGAACGGAACCGGTTCACGCTTTCGGGCGCCGGCGTCTGTCCGCCGCGCACTTTCAGGAAAACGGACTGAATCTCGGCTTCGGTATAGGGTTCGGCGTAAAACGTGCTCAGGCCGTGGTCGGAGAGGTTGCAGCCTTCGGCGGCGAAGAAGTCGTGACGGCGCTGCAGGGCGTCGAGCAGGTCGGTGTACGTGAGGATCGACAGCCCGGAGGCTTCCTCCAGCCGGAGGATGTAATCGTTGTAGGCCTGCGGGTTTTCGATGGCCATCGCCCTGTCGGGGCGCCAGGCGGGAACGACTTTGACGGAAAAGTTGCTTTCCCTGATTTTCCGGTGGTAAAGGAGCGAATCGGCCGGGTCGTCCGTCGTTCCGACCGCTTCCACGCGCATGCGCTTCATCAGCGCCTGCGGAAGAAATTCGGGCGTTTGCAGCTTGGCGGTACAGGCTTCGTAGATGCTGCGGGCATTGGCCGATTTCAGTATCTCGCTGATCCCGAAGATGCGGTTCAGTTCCAGGTGCGTCCAGTGATACAGCGGATTGCGCATGGTGTAGGGCAGGGTTTCAGCCCATTTCTCGAATTTTTCATACGGAGGCTTATCTCCCGTGATGTACTCTTCGGGCACGCCGTTGGCACGCATGGCACGCCACTTGTAGTGGTCGCCGCCCAGCCAGACCTCCGTCATGTCGGCAAACGGCCGGTTCTCCGCAATCCGTTTCGGATCCAGGTGGCAGTGGTAGTCAATGACAGGCATTTTAGCGGCATGTTTGCGATAAAGTTCGCGTGCCGTATCGGTTTGCAGCAGAAAATCTGCATCTAAAAAAGTTTTCATGAACTGTTACTTCTTATGTTTTTGAATAAATGACAATACGTTTCCGCATAATTCCGTAATCGTTTTCCAGTCGCCGGCCTCCACTGCCTCCTTCGGGAAGAGCATGGAACCCATGCCCACACACGTCACGCCGGCCTTGAACCAGGCGGCCAGGTTTTCCTCCGCCGGTTCGACGGCGCCGGTGGCCATGATCATTGTCCAGGGCATCGGCGCCCGGACGTTCTTCACGAACGAGGGGCCGCCCACGCTGCCGGCGGGGAAGATTTTGCACACGTCGCAACCGGCTTCCTGCGCGAAACCGATCTCGGATACGGAACCGCAGCCGGGTATGTACGGTATCAGCCGGCGGTTGCAGACCTTCGCCACTTCCGGGTTGAACAGCGGGCCGACCACGAAGTTGGCGCCCCTTTGCAGATAGAGCGCCGCCGTCCCGGCATCCACAATGGAACCGATCCCGACGATCATTTCGGGACATTCCCTTGCGGCAAACCGGATTGCGTCGGCGAAAACATCCTGCGCAAAGTCGCCGCGGCTGGTAAATTCAAACACACGTACGCCGCCGTCGTAACATGCTTTCACGATGTGCCGGACCGTTTCGCTGTCCTGATGATAATAGACCGGGACCATGCCTGTCCCGATCATGCTTGCCAGTGTTTGCAGTTTGGTAAATCGAGCCATTTTGATTTTGAAGAATAGGTATACATTAAATTATTCAGTACGTATTGAACGTTTTTTCCACCATGGCCTGAACCACGTTCAGCACATAGTCGCCCAGCTTTTCACACTCGGAGACCATATCCATGTAATACACCGTATCGGAATATTTGTATTCCTTCCCGTCAATGCTTTCGATGCTTTTGTTTTTCAGCATGTCGCGATACATGTTGATTTCATTCTCCTTGTTGTAGGAGAAGGTAATGTCATTCTGGGTAACATGCTGTTTGTGCAGGATGAGGTTCATGTGTTCCAGGGCTTCCTCGACGAGCCGGAACATGTGTTCGATATGGCGGTACTGCTCTCCGGTGAAGTTTGATTTTGCATCGTTCCGGCGCTTGACGGTACGCGCCATGTTGAAGCAGGCGTCGGCGATACTCTCGATTTCGGAATCGGCACGCAGCATGATGCGCACGTTTTCTTTCCCTTCCGAACTCAACCGCCCTTCCATCACCTTGGTCAGGTAGTTGGCGATTTCTATGTCCATGCGGTCGCTGATTTCTTCATATTTCTTGATCCGGTTGAACAGCTGCAGGAAATTCTCTTCGTTTTCTTCATACAGCAGGGTTTTCACCATCCCGAACATCCGCGTGATGCGGTCGCCATAGACGGCGATTTCCTTCCTGGCCTGCATCAGCGACAGTTCCGAAGTGGAAAGGATGCCGGTCGAAATATGTTTCAGTTGGAAATCGCTTTCCGTTTCGCCCGGCGCCGGAATGATCGCCGAACAGATACGGACATACAGTTTTACAAACCAGATCATGATGCCGATATTGCACAGGTTGAACATCGAATGAAACAGGGACAGCCCATACGAAATCGAAATCTGCAGCGAAAGCAGCTGCTTTTGCAGGGCGACCAGGTGTGCATCGCTCAGAGGTTGGCCGGAGGTGATGACTTCGACCGTCTGCGGATCGAGCGTGCCGAGGAAGCGGCTCAGTTCGTACGGATCGCCCGGCCCGAAGCGCGTAATAATCCACGAGATCAGATGTACGAACGGAAAAAAGAAAATGATACACCAGCAAACGCCGAAGATATTGAACATCAGGTGTGCGACAGCGGCCCGTTTGGCCGACGCATTGACCGACAGCGCGGCGAGATTGGCCGTAATCGTCGTCCCTATATTTTCACCCAGCACCATGGCCGCCGCCATCTCAAAGGGAATCCATCCCTGCGTACACATGATCAGCGTGATGGCAACCGTGGCGCTCGACGAC
>JAISOP010000030.1 GCA_031275525.1 Tannerella sp. | reverse complement strand
CGAAATCAGCGGCGCCTGTTCATTTGCTTCGCTGGCGCCGTCGCTGTTGCACACGCTACGGGCCTATCTGCCCTCGCTGCCGCCGGAAAGCGGTGAACCGGCGGCCGGGAATGCCTTTGGGCTGACGATGACGCTGGAAAATACCGAAGCGCTGGCCGACCTGTTCCAGCTGCCGTTTGCCAATATCGAGCAGGGGCAAATCTCCGCTCAATACGACGACCTCCGCCAAACCCTCCGGCTCCATGCGATATTGCCCAAATTCAGGATTGGGAAGTCGGTGTTTGAGTACGGTTCCCTGGGGCTTGACAATCCCGGCGGACGCCTCCGCTTGCAGGCAGAAACGACGTTTTTTCACAAGAAAGGCGCCCGCAACACCCTCCGGCTGGATGCCCAGGCCGCCGACGACCATATCGGAACGCATCTGTCCTTTGAAAGCCTGAAGGACGGGGAAAGACTCGCCCAAGCAGCCATCACCACATCCGCCCTCTTTGTTGCCGACCGGGACGAGAACGGCAAACCGAGCCTGCGTACCGAAATCACACTGGAACCCAACCGGATGGTGGTCCGGGATTCCACCTGGAACATGGAGCCGGCTTCGATCACGATCATGAACGGCAATACCACGATCGACAACTTTTACATCTCGAAAGGCGAACAATACCTGCGGATCAACGGCACGGCCTCGGTCGATCATCCGAAGGAGGCGATTCTGGTCAACCTGAACGGCATCGAACTGAGTCATATCTTCGAGATCGTAAATATTCCGGCTTTGCAGTTCGGCGGACGGGCCACCGGCGCCATCTCCCTGAACAGCCTCCACGGAACGCCCGCCATGAACGCCCACCTGGAGGTGCAGCGCTTTTCTTTCAACCAGGTGGTACAGGGTTCCCTGAAACTGTTCGGCGAATGGGACGGCGACCAGGAAGGGATTCTCCTGATGGGGACGATTTACCGGAACGACAGCACGTGGACCGACGTGGACGGGATGATCTTCCCCTCCGGCCCCCGGGCCGGGCTTTCGCTCCGGTTTGCCGCCCGGGACCTGGACCTGGCCATGCTGCATCCCTACGTGGACGGATTTACGAAAGTGATCGGGGGACGCGCCTACGGGAATATACACCTGTTCGGCCCTTTCGGTAAACTGTCCTTCGAAGGCCGCGCCTTTGTGAGCGAAGGGCGTATCGGCGTTGACTTCCTGAACACGGACTACACGTTTTCCGACACGATTTATCTCACGCCCTCCTCCATCCGGGGAAACGAGGTGGCGATACGGGATAAAGAAGGCAACGAGGGAACCATCAGTTTCGATGTGGAACACCATTTCCTGAAAAATTTCACCTTCCGGGCGGATGTCCAGGCCCGGAACCTGCTCCTCTACGACGCCCCGGAAAGAATCAATCCGCAGATATACGGCATGGTGTACAGCAGCGGGAATGCACGCATCCGGGGCGACGAACAGCTGGTGACCATCGACGCCACCCTCCGGAGTAACCCGAAAACGAATCTGGAATTTAATTTCATGAACAGTTCCACAGCCGGAGACTACGACTTCATCCGGTTTCGCGACCCGCCCGCCGGTACAGCGCCCCGGCAGACGGCTACAACCGCCGCAACTCCCGCCAACAGCGACGGCGTCGCGGTTCGTCTCAACTGCCTGGTCGAGGTAACGCCCGAAGCCAGCCTGGGGCTGGTGATGGACCCCGTCAGCGGCGACCGGATCCGGGGAAACGGCAGCGGAGACATGCAAATAGCCTACGATTCGCGAACGGACTTGCTGACCATGCACGGCGGCTATACCATCCGGAACGGAAACTACAATTTCAGCCTGCAACAGTTGATTCGCAAGGATTTCCAGCTTCGTGAAGGCAGCCGCATTGATTTCGGGGGCAACCCGATGGAGGCCAACCTGAATCTCCGGGCCATCTATTTCCTGACGGCCAACATCGAAGACCTCGACCGGTCGCTGAGCAAGGAGACCCTGCGCACCAGCGTGCCCATCAATTGCGTGCTCAACCTAGACGGACGCCTGCAAAACCCCGCCATTTCGTTCGACATGGAGTTGCCCAATTCCTCCGGGGAACTGGTGCGACAGGTGAAATCCTTCATTGATACGGAGGACATGATGGCGCGGCAAATCGTCTATCTGCTGGCGCTCAACAAATTTTATACACCCGACTATTCAATGAACGATTCCCGGAGCGACGAGTTCAGCGCGGTAGCCTCGTCGGCGCTCTCCGCCCAGCTGTCCAACATCCTGAACAGCCTGACGGACAAAGTGCAAATCGGCACCAACATCCGTTCGCGCCAGGACGACGTGATGAATCCGGAAGTCGAGATGTTGCTCTCCAGCCAACTCCTGGACAACCGCCTGCTCTTCAACGGGAATTTCGGATACAAAAACAGTTCCATCCGCACCAATGCCTTCATCGGCGAATTTGACCTGGAATACAAGTTGACTCCGAGCGGCGAAATCCGTTTGAAAGCCTATAATCATGCCAACGACCTGTATCGCTATCACAAAGCCATGACCCGCCAGGGCGTAGGCATCATGTTTCACAAGGACTTCTCCACGCTCGCCGAATTTTTCCGCCGGCGAAAAAAAACAGTTCCCGCCAGCCCCTGAAAAAAACTCCCGCAAAGCCGCTCCACGCCACGTCTCTACAATCCGCCCGTACCTGTCTGCCATGTAACCGTAACGGTATTCCGCACCGGCTCGTTTATAAATTGTTTTTTTGATGTTTTATGAGGCTGTCTCAAAAGCCTCTTATTGGACAAGGAGGGGGTGTGTCAAAAGCCCGCCTGCCGTCAGCTAAAGCAAACGGCAAAAAAGGGGAAATTGGGCTAAAGCCCTGCGGAGACGGAGCAAATAGGCGGCTACACTGTGTATTTTTCGTTCCGAGGACTCCGGGACGCCAGCTACACTGTGTATTTTCGTTCCCGGAGACTCCAGGACGAAAAATACACAGTGTATTTTCCTTCCTGAGGACTCCGGGACGCCAGCTACACTGTGTATTTTTGTTCCCGGAGACTCCAGGACGAAAAATACACAGTGTATTTTCCTTCCTGGAGTCTCCGGGACGAAAAATACACTGTGTATTCCTAAAAACAGTACGACCATCAGGCGCTATCCATAAATAAAGGTATCAAAATACAATGAGAGGCTGTCGAGATAGGGGCAACCCTTGCGAATGCTATGTTTCCCTCCAAATCACTCCCATTAAAAATGTTTAATAATTAAGCGGCAGTCTCTGTTGAAAGCTTCGGATCATCGCTTCGGATTATCAACACAATAAGGGCGTTTGTCTTTTACGATGGCAGCCCTGTCCCGATTCAACTTAATTAGTATTTCATTATTAGATATTGGAACATTCATGAAATAATTGCAAAAAAGTTTGACGGTTCCAATCGTTTAATGTAGCTTTGTGTCGTAAAATTATAAACGCAGAAGATCATGTTAGGGAAATCACCTATAGACGACCATCGCGAACTGTTTCGCACCCGCCCGGCGGATTGGATCCGTCAGGAGCCTGAACCGGCTCTTTGGGCAAATAAAATGGACCGGAACAGCTTGGAGGATGCCTTCAAAAATCCGTCTTCCGAAAAGCCGGACCGCTCCTCCATGCCCCTGCGGTACAGGGTGGACATTCGGATGCTCAAACATTTATACCGTCCCGGCGATGAACGGATGAACGTATCCCGGAGTAGGGGGTTAACAGGAGTGTGCCGTTGATGTACGGAGGAAAAGAAACTTGGAATATTCACTAATTAAATACATTATCTTATGAAAAAACTTTATTTCAATTTTAAGGTGTTTTTTGCGGGTATTGCACTCGCATTGATTGCGTTGACAGCATACGCCATGTCTTCGGGTGGGCTTGTCAACCCAGCCGGACCGTCTGCCCCGCCTCCGGACGTGCAGACGCGCGCTAACTCTCTCAAAACTAACCGCCCAGAAGGGGGGGGGGGGAGAGTGTCGGTCTCCTCAGTGAAGTCATCCCCTCCATCGGGCTTAATCTGTCGGGCAAGATGGATGTGGCGCTGGCCATCGGTAAGGAATCTTTCGGCGCCGGAGCCGGTTTCACCGGTACCATCAACTATGCCGACTTTGAAAACGAACTGCGCAAGTGGTTTAACGACGGGCCGATACAGACTCCTCCTCCGGGCAATCCTCCGGGAACTTACCCTCCCGGATATTACCTGACGGTGTCGGATTATTACGACGATCCGAATACGGAATTGTGGAATTGGGCCAAGGAAAAATACGGCGAAAACGCCCCGATGCTCCCCAACCGCGACCTCTACATCGACGCTTCGCAAATGGTGACTTTAGCCATGTCCGCCGAGTTCCCATGGTGGGAATATGACCACGTATATTCAAATGCAACAACTGATCATACAAACCATAAATATTATGAGCTTACCAATCAAACTACTTCAGGCGGATATACACAGTCTTCTCTTGCCAGACACATAATACTCGCTAACAATGGCGCTACTTTGCGGTTTGAAGGTTATCATGTGGGCGGTTATTGTGATTTTGCCTTTTTGCCGAATACCGAAGCAACCCGGAAAGTAATTGAATATGGCGTTCAGGAAGATGGAAGCGCCCATGCTTTTGGCGGTAACGGATTCTTTTTCAACTGTCATATGAATAACGGTATATATGGAGATGCTACCAATCCCCAGAAAATGAACGGCTATCTAATATATTTCCAATATAATGGTTATAGAGGCGAAAGGATGCTTATTTATAAATTCAAAGACGTTAATACCAAAACATTACATCAAGCTACGGATTTTCAAAGTGGTTTTAATAACGGCACAGCTAATTTTACCCTTGGCGGTGGAACTTGGACATGTGTAGCCCAGTCCACCGTGTACAACACCGGAGGCGTTAGCAGTACGGCAACAAGAGGAGCCAGGCGTATTAAGATTGAGATAGATCCGCAATATGTACGGGTCTGGCATAAGGGTGTTGCTGTAACGAATGCGACCATCACAAACACACCTTTTGCCGATTATCAGGAAGCGTTCGGTGAAGATCCGGATAGCCACATTATAGGAGTGACTAATAACGCAACAACCGGTTGGGTATTATATAATGGTGCTACCCATGACGCGAGTGTGCCCGGTTCCATCTCTCTTGATCCGGGTTATATTTCCGTTGACGGGTACGGGTTTGGGCCGATGGCGTCCTATAATAGCCACAATTGCAGTGAGAAAACCATATTTACAATATCGAATCTCACCATGAGTATGGGTAGCGTGCGGAAGCTTCACGAAGTGGTGGCCGACCCGCACTGGCACGACAATACGAAGCGCGTCCTGGTCAATCTGAACCTGCAGGAAATTGAAGATTTCAGTACTCCGGCTACGATGGGCGACTTGTTGTCGCGCGTTATCAACGACAACATTTATTATATAGGCTGGTGTTCCGCTCAAAACGTGACCGAATCGCAGCAGTTTGCCAACGCCAGCAATCCCAAGGGGACGCTGGTCAATGCCGCTGCCTTCGACAATTACACCGGCGGCGATCCGACCTCTGTTGCAAGCCGCAAGATACAGATGAAAAAGATTGCCCAGGCTATTTACGACGTATGGTACAAGGGGAATGTGAACAATCAGGTGTTAGTGACCGACGACGTTAACTTTACGGTCGAACCGGCCGCCTCGGGAGCCAACACGGCCGAGCCCGACTGGCCGGACGGTAAATGGAAGTTCGTACATAAAACGGCCGATGCGCTGGGGTGGGAGATTGATCAGACGGATCCCGACAATACGACGCTCCACCCGCTAAGCAACAAACGGATGTCGAACTTAGACATCGACTTTACGTATCCGGGCGAATACGACGTGTACTATCGCGATGTGTTGATCAAGACCATCACGGCGCACCGCAAGCCGGTGGCGAATTTCAAAGCGGATATAAGCAATCTGACCGCACCCGTCTTTGACGACGTCTTCGACGCCGTCAACAACCCCTACTCCTACTCCTACGACCCGGACGACCTTACGTCCGCCGGTATCGTTGATAAGCAGTGGAAATGGACCGATCTCACGGCCGGCACTTCGGGGACGGGCAAACTCGCCTCGCTCACGGCCGACCATGTTTACCTGATCGAGTTGACCGTGACAGATAAATGGGACGCTACCGCTACCTTTGCGAAGACCCTGAAACCTGTTTCCGGTGGAACAAAAGAGCCGCCCATGGCCGTATTTGAGCTAAGCCCGGTAACCGTTATCAAAGGTTTGCCCGGCCAGAAGATTATCATTGATGATCATAGCTATGATGACTACGGCAGAGTATTCACATACAATCGGAGTTCGCCGACGGCAGGATTATTAAACCAGTTGGGTATCAGTTCGACCGGTACCGGTACCGGCACGTATAATGTGCCGACCTCGCTGGCCGTTGGCGAGTACAAAATAGAGTTGATCATAAAAACAACTGATGCGGATCTTCAGTCTTCGTTGCTGGCTTCGAGAACTTTCTGGGTGGTAGAAGACCTTACGCCTCCGACGGCCTCGCGCGACAAGGATCCCTTAGACCCGTACCAGGGCTATACGACCGTCACGCTGACATTCGACGATGTGCCGGTTTACGACGTTACGAGTCAGCAGAACGTGATGAGCGGATTCAAACAGCAATGGGTCTATGTATCTACAACCCCGATCCCTAATCCTTCTACTGCAATTTCCGATTGGGGCGAGGTTTCGACCGCGAACAACCGCGCCGTCAGCTTGCCTACCGGCAACAGCTATGTATACTGGAAAGCGGAAGACAATGTCGGTAATATCGGCTACGGCGGATTTGGACCGTACAGCGTTAGCAAGTTTCCGACACCGGTGACGCTGACGGCCGATCCTGCGCTCTCAGTCGTTTACGGCGGAGCAGACGTTAACCTGACGGCTACGCTGCCAAACAGTCAAAATCCCTACCAGTCGGGAACGATTGAGTTTTTCATGGACGGCGTATCGCTCGGCTTCGCGGATATCATTCTCAGTACGGATAATGGAACTGCTCCGAATATCTATACGGCTTATGCGATGTTTAATGCGAAGCCCAATCGTGCAGCCGATCCGCCGGTGAGTTCGTATATGAACTTCGAGGCGCAATTCTATGGCGACGCTATACACGAACCGGGTAGCGATGACATCGACTATACGGTGGAACCCAATACGGACGCAGGGATTGAGATCGCCCTGACCCTCGGCGCCGGCGCCGATAGCAAAATCTACGACGGAACGGGAATCCCGACTCCGGCTGTGACGGTGACGTATCCCACTCCTCCGGGCGGCGATCCCTCCCTGTATGCGATTTCCTATAGCGGCAACGCGTATGATGAGACTATTCCTATTCCTTACGGCCCGAATGCGGCAAGTCCCGTTAATGTCGGCAAATACAAGGCCACGGCCCGAACAACCAGTCCGGACTATGTAGAGAAGACCGACGCGGTCGATTTCTATATCACGCCCCGCGAGGTGACGGTTTCTGTTACGCCTCCGGGCTCGCCTGTCGTGACAGGCGGGTCGGCCACCTTCACGGCTACCGTCGGTAATCTGGTCGACCAGCCGGCAGGCACGCTTACGTTCTATCTTGACGGTGTTCCCGTCGTAACAGGCGTTGCAATCGGCGCCGAATCCGGCGGTACTGCAACGGCGACCTGGACATGGACGCCCGCTGCCGGAGGCAGCCACGATATCATGGCTGAGTTTGTGCCCACTGCACAAAGTAACTATGCGACCAACAGCGGGACACTCCTCGGCTATACCGTGGGGTTAGGCGCGCAGTCCATCCACTTTGTTTACGACAACAACCCCGGCCTTGCGGTTGCCGACGAAGATCCGCTGGATTCGTATACCGGCCAGACGCTTGCCAGCGGAATCGTTTACGGAGGCCCGAACTTTAAGATACTGGCGGCCGGCGGACTGGGTTCCGGTAGCATCACCTACGAATTAACCGGCGAGACGCCGAACGGCGGTACGTCGTGCGTCACGTTCAATCCGATGACGCGCGTAGCGCAAATCACGGGAGCCGGTATCTTCTATGTCAAGGCGACCAAAGCGGGCGACGGATCGTATAACGCCGTTGATACGACGTTGCTGGTCAAGATCGCCCGGGCTGCGGGGAATGTGACGGTCAGCGTAGCCAGCGTGGATTACCTCGAACCGGTTACCCCGATGATCACCAACCTGAGCGGCGGCGCACTGACGTATTCCTATAGCGGCACTTTCTTTGACGGAACGCCGTATGGACCTACTTCCACGCCCCCGACGCAAGCCGGAAACTATACGTTGAGCGTGACTTCCGCCCCGACCGCCAACTATAATGCGGCAACGGGAACGGCAACCTTTACGATTAACAAGATTCCGCAAACGATCGTCCTCAACCACGGTCGCGACACCACGCTGTGGACTACGCAGACCACGCCGTTCACTCTGCCCGTAACAGGCGGCAGCGGAACAGGCGCACTGTCGTGGAACAGTACGGCTACTGCCGTGGCCACCGTTACGCCGAGCGGCGGCGTGATCACCCTCCAGCCGTCATTGACACCTCCTGTCTCTACAAACATTCAGGTGATAAAAGCGGGCGATAATAATTACTTGCCTTCCAGCGTGGCGCAGATCACGCTCCGCGCGGTGTATCAGCCGACAACGGTGGGCATGGGGATAGACGTGTTGCCGCCCGACTTTGCGGAGGCTACCTACCAATGGACGATCCAGGCGACAGGCTGCCCGACGTATAGCTGGTCGGTATCCGGCCTGCCCGCCGGCATGACCGCAACCGTGTCGGGCGCTAACAACGAACTCCTGACCGTCACAGGTACGCCGCTGGAAGTATTTGACGACGAAGTGACGGTTCGCGTGACCAATGGCGGCGGCGTGACCCAGGCGGTGGACGTGCCGATGACGGTCTATCCGGCTCCGGTGGCTTCTACCGACGAAAAAACGTATGTCTATCGCGATGAGGAGATGATCGTTACTTACCCGATTCCGATGAACCGGAATGTTTGCGGCACGGTGACGGTGAACGGTCGCGCGGCCAGCGGATACTGGCTGTCGGATACCGAATTTGTCATTTCGCCTCCGCGCGACGGGTACGACTACAAAACGACCTATACCGTTGTGATCAGCGGCCTGAAAGACGCACAGGGCGCGATCATCCAGTATCATCAGGCGTTCATATTCGCTACGGGAGACGCGCCGATGCCACGGCTCAACCGCAAGGTGACGATCCTGTCGTTGCCCGGCGGCGTGACGTCCGACAAGGCTCCGGAGTACGAATACTTCGTATTGTCCGGTGGAGACTTCTCCTTCACGCTGACCGTACCGTCCGACCAGAGTCCGGTCATTGAGACCAACCGCCTGGTGGATGACGGCGCTTTCGAAACGATGAAAGGC
Source organism: Tannerella sp. (assembly GCA_031275525.1). Classification (GTDB taxonomy): domain Bacteria; phylum Bacteroidota; class Bacteroidia; order Bacteroidales; family Tannerellaceae; genus Tannerella. The sequence continues at coordinate 5,066 of JAISOP010000030.1, read as the reverse complement.
AAACGCATCGACGATACCGACTCCTACGAGTTTGTCCTGCGGCAAATCCGTCAGCAGGTGGATATCCGCGTCACGCTCGAAGAACGCCAGGAGAGCGGCAATGAAGTGGCAGGGGAGGAGACGAAGGTGTGGTCGAACAACGATCAGCTGTACGTCGAAACGTCGCGCGGCGGCCTGTTGTCGGTCTATACGCTGACGGGTGGCCTGTGCCTGCAGGAGACGCTCTCGGGCAACGCCCGGTTTACGCTGCCGCGCGGGGTGTATGTCGTCCGTCTGCACGGTGAAACGTATAAGGTAGTGATCTATTGATCCGGTAGCCAATGAAAGATCAGGGGGTGTGTCAAAAGCCTGCCATCGTCGTCGCCGGCGAGGGCCGCAAAGACGGGAAACAGGCTTTTGGCGCACCCTTTATTGAAACCAATTTATGAAACAAAAAAATAGAATGATATGATAGTCAAAATTACAGGAACACAATTGGCCGGCATTGCGTCGGCTCCGAAAGCGTCCTCTCCGCAACGCCGACGCCGTTCATCGCTGTGGACGGCCCTGCTGTTCATACTCTGTCTGACGACGTTCTCCGCAAACGCGGCGAGTGACAAAACCCAATTGGGACAACAAATATCCAACGCAATAGACACTTTAAATGCGTATGCGCATAGCCTGAATGGGTGGGATATTCCGATCGGAACGAAATGGGCTTCAATATCGGCGGCCGATAATCTGCAAAGTGTGATTACGACGGCCCAGGCTGTTTACGATGGGCCGTCCCAGCCTAATTATGACGCCCAGATTATCGCCCTGGGTGATGCGCAAATCCAATTCACGAATTCGCTCAATGCATCGGGGTTGAAATACGACTACACCGCTCTGACAGCTGCGATCGCTGCTGCCGAAGCGGCGATCTCTCCTGCAAACTTTGCCGTCAGCGCCGACGGCATGAATGTCCCCGGCACAAAAAAATGGACCTCCCAGTCCGATCTTGACGCATTTAAAGCGAAAATTGCGGCGGCCAGGGATACGATATATAAATATGGCGAACACGGTCAATCCAAGGCGGTTGCTCTGACCAATCAGGGAATCATTAACGCGACGGCTGTGACGCTTAACAGTCAATTGTTGTCTTTCAATGCCCTCCTTACGTCCGGCTATATGCCGGATTACTCTCCGCTGACAGCGGCGATAGCAACCGCAAAGAATCTGTTGCTGACAACGGCGAAAAGCACCAATGGCTCCGATGTGTCCTCTACGGTCAACTGGACAACTCCGTCTGCGTGGGACGAGCTGAATAGTGTGGTAACAGCCGCCCAAACCTTTGTCGATAACAACGAGGGCGCGACGGTCCCTATTCTGACAACAAACCAGGGTAATGTGACTACCCGGAAGGACCTTTTGGATGCTGCCGTGAACACATTTAACTCTGGTGTTGGCACAGGTGGAGGAGGCCCCTTGCTGTATAACTACCTTGAACTGAACGCTGCCATTACCGATGCTCAGGAAGCCCTCGCGTCCATTACGAGCGACGATGCGGGCAACAACGTTCCCTCCGACAAATTATGGGCCGATCCGAGCTACTGGAATGCTTTAAATACTTTGGTCCTGACCCAGGGGTCAACGTTGATAGGAACGTACGGAGACGCAGCCGCTGACGCGACTATAAAGGCTACCAACCAAGGGATTATCGACGGTGCAGCAGCCGCGTTAAGATCCGCTACGACCACCCTGCGTGCCAACGCGCACAACGGTTGCAAGCCGGACTATACCCTGTTGAGCGATCTGATAAGCGCGGCGCAAGCGGATCTGGACGACACGCCGGCAAGCCTTGACGGACACGAATATCCCTCTTCGGACCATTGGGCGCTTCCCGCCGACCGGACGGCCCTGCAAGACGCGATCAATGTCGCCAAGAATCATGTTACCAACAACGATCTGGCGATCCATGGCAACTGGAGCCAGAACCAGAATGCGGTCGATGCTGCTTACAGCGTCCTGGGCGCCGCTTATTCTCTTTTCTCCACCCAACTCAAGGCGGGCGACGCATATGATCCGTTGGATGGGAGTTTCACCGGCCTGCCTGCGCTGATTACGTCGGCCGAAGGTAAGTTGGATTCCAATAGCGACGGTACGGAAGATGTGGTATCCAGCGCGAGTTTAGGTGCAGATGTACCGTATGGTACGTATTGGTTGGCAGTAAACAATTATACGCCCCTGCAGACCTATCTTGCCAATGCGCGCAATATTGTGGCCACGCCTGGTTTGTTTACGAAAACGTATATCACCAATACCTATACCTCCCTGTCGACCGCCGTTACCGCCGCGAATCCCCAAAATGGGCGGGGCGCTAATCCGGCAGAACTGGACGATGAGATTGCAGCCGCCGAACTTTTAAAGGCTGCCCTGGATGACGGCAGCGTGGCGACAAGTTCAGTGAACGGCACCGATGTGGTATATGGTACAAAGTGGGTAACTTCTGCCGTTGCTACGAATCTAACCACTGCGCTGACCAATGCGAAAAACGCTTCCACCATCACGCCTCCGCAGTTGCACGCGAACGCAATCGTTCCGCTCGAATCCGTGCTCCAGGCGGCAACCACCGCATTCACCCCGATACTCAATCCGCCTTACGACGCCGCGCCTGACATGACGATGATGACAGACACGTGCGCCAAGCTTACTGCGATTGTGAACGCTATTGCCGCCAGTGCGAATAGCGGGTTGGACGTGCTGTCAAGCGCCATGTGGGTTCCGGCGGGAGCCAAGGCCGCTTTGCTGACGGCTATCACAGCTGCATCCTCGGCATCATACACGACACATGGAGACGTTCTTGATGCGATAGACAACTTAAACGCCTCATTGACCGCGCTCCTGGCTACTCAAGCGCCCGGGAGTAAACCCAGTTACATAGTGGCAACGCCCCTGAACCTTCCGAATGGCTTTGTCGGCGCCGTTTACAACGCGCAGGTGGTGGACGCTACGCTGCTCAATGTCGCGTTCGGCGTAACCGTCGGCGCGCTTCCCGACGGACTGTCGTTAGACGCAAGCGCCGACGGAATCACGCCGAGCGGAACAGGAAAATTAGTCGGTGAGCCGACAAAGGCAGGAAGGTTTACCTTTACGATTCAGGCTACTCATACCTCCATGATCCCTGTCGTTACGGAAACGTTGTCGCATACGGTACAGATCTATGAGGCGCCCGCCATCGAAACCGAGTATGAGATACTGGAACCGGAACTGGTGAATATCTTCTCCGATATCGTCATCCACTTCCCGTTCGAGATGGATACGACTGTTGGAACGGTCACGCTCAACGGTCGATCGCAGACAAAAGGCTACTGGAGTACGGACGCGAAGACGTTTACCTTCCCGTCTCCGATCTATGACTATGATACGAATTATACGTTCGCGGTCGTGGGTTTTGAGAGCAAAGACGGCCTTCTTACCTACGGCCGCAGTTATGCGTTCCGTACGGCAAGCGCGCCGCCCAATCCGAATATTCCGCGTTCGGTAACGCTTCTGCCGCTGCCCGACGACGTAACGTCCGACCTGCTTCCGGGCGAGCACCGGACAGGCGTTAACAATAACTATAACTTTACGTTCACGCTGACCGTCCCGCCGGATAAGCTTCCGGTCGTCACGACCAACCGGGTCCTCGACGGCGAGATCGAAACGGTGACCGGCGTTCCCGATCCGGACATGCCCGAAACGCGTTTCCGGTTCTCCGTCCGCCAGATTCATTCCGCAATCGAGATTAGTGTCTCGCTTATGGCCCGCCCCTCCGGTAACGAGACCGTGGAGGACGGAGTCCGAATCTGGGCTGCCGACGGCAGGTTGTATGTCGAAACGCCGCAGCCGGGATTGTTGTCGCTCTACAGTGTGGCCGGCGTTATACATGCCCGGCAAACGGTTGTCGGCAATAGCGCAATACCGCTGCCCAAAGGTATATATATCGTGCACCTGAACGGGAAGATATACAAAGTGGCCGTGCTGTAAAAAAAAAACAGGCTGAGGGGGACAAAAGCGGCTTTCGCCGCTTCTGTCCCAATGGCCGACAACCGCCACGCGCACCGAAACGGTGGGCGTGGCGGTTTTTTTTTGTTCGCCGACCGGGTTCTATGTTGGGTCGTGCTCGTGGAGGGGGTATCGCATACGCCCTCCAATGCAGAGGGAAAATAGTGGTTAGTGGTTAGTGGTTAGTGGTTAATCCCCTAATAATGCAATACAGCCTGCCGGAGTAACGTAATGTTATTTCCGGCGGGCTGTATAATTTATTAGTGGACTAACCACTAACCACTAACCACTAACCGCTAACCACTAATTCTCATTTCCCGTCGGGGAGTTCGGATTCGATGACGTAGTCTCCGGAGCCGACCTCATATAGGGCGTAATTCCCTTTCGTTTCCAGGAACCTGACGCCCTCGGCCGAAGTGATGCTCTTGCCGCTCTCCGTGACGGTATTCCTGTCTTTTGCCGGCACGTAAACGATGGCCGTCGAGTTGCAGGGCACGGTGATCTCCCAACGGAAACGGCCGTTCTGCTTTTTCCACGCGCTTTTGATCCGTCCGCGCACCGAGTGGTAGGAGGCCGTGACGTAGTCGAGTCCTTCGACCGGGTAGGGTTTCATCTCGATCCGCTTGAAGCCCGTACCCGGCGGACTGTTTTTGATGCCGCCCAGGTATTCGTAGAACCAGACGAGCAGGTCGCCCAACAGCATGACGTGGTTGTGGGAATTCATGGCCGGGTCGGCCGTGTTGCCGTTCCAGAGTTCCCAGATCGTGGTTGCGCCGTTTTCGACCATGTATCCCCAACTGGGGTAGGTGCGGTTGGCGGCAATCCGGAGGGCGAGGTCGGCCCGTCCGTTCTCGGTCAGGCCGCGCATCAGCCATTGGATGCCTATCAGTCCGGTGCTCACATGGCCGTCGAACTCGTTCAGCGTCTTATCCACTATGTTTCGGAAGACGCCTTCGCGGTCGGCTTCCGGAACCATGCCGTAGCAGAGGGGCAGGAGGTTGGCGGTGACGGTGTTGTTGGCATACTGCCGGGTTTCGCGGTTGAAGTACTTTTCGTTGAAG
>JAISOP010000324.1 GCA_031275525.1 Tannerella sp. | reverse complement strand
ATCTATCTGAACCAATTCCGCCAGCCGGAAACGGAAAGTTTCTCAACCCGTGAAAATTTCGACCGCGATTCGCTTCACTATGTCGATGGAAACGGGCGCGGAAAATTTCACGGCGAAGGAAACAGCCTGAATTTTGAGGCCGGCTACGAAATAGATACGTTCAACCTGATCAGCGCCTCCGCCTGGGGATATTTCGGCAACTACACGTCGGACAACGTCTCCGCCAATGAAACCCGCAGCATCAAAAACGATCCCATGCAGCGATACACAAATACCTATAACAGTGAAAACGGCTATGGATACCTGTCCGGGAACATCGACTACCAGCGAAGTTTCCCGAAAAAAGACAAGACCTTCACCACCTCCTATAAATTAGACTATAGCCCGGAAAACTTCCGGTACGACAATGTGATTGACGGGGAAATCAACTATCTGTCATACCGGCAAAAATCCGACAATAAATCATCCGGCCAGACGCATACGTTCCAATTGGATTACTATGATCCCCTGACCGAAAGCCACCAGATCGAAGCCGGCGTCAAAGCCATCTATCGGCGTAATTTCAGCCAGACGGAGATCCTGCGCATGGATGAGACATCGCCCGACTGGTATGAAGACGCAGACCGGTTGAACGACCTGGACTACGACCAGTATATTGCGGGCGTTTACGGAGGCTATCTCTTTAAGCTTAAGAAAACAAGCATCAAGGCCGGCGCCCGCGGCGAATATACCTGGAACGACGGCGTTTTCAAGTCAAAAGTAAACACCGAATTTAACAATACCTTCTTCAATATCATCCCCTATCTCAACTTTACCTATTCCCTGAAACCGACGCAAACGATAAAGGCCTCCTACACCCAGCGCCTTTACCGTCCGGGCATCTGGTCGTTAAACCCTTATGTGAACGATGTGGACCCGATGAACATCAGCTACGGCAACCCCGAACTGGATGCCGAGATCGCCCATTCGTTCAATGCCACATACAGCAATTTCTCGCAGAAATTCAATGTCAACCTGTCCCTGAGCGCCGCACTGACGAACGATGCCATCGAGCGCTATTCCTTTGTGGACGATAACGGGGTGCAACACTCCACTTACGGCAACATCGGCAACAACCAGCGTTACGGCCTCAACGTCTATGCCTCCTGGCGTCCCAGCGGGAACGTTAACATTTACCTGAACAGCCGCCTGAACTACAGCCTCATTGAAGCAAGCAACGAGCTGGAACGCAGCAACGAAGGCTTCAATGCCGGAGGCAACCTGGGCGCACGCTTTGTGCTCTGGAAAGGAGGTTCCATATCCGCCAACGCGGGAGGGGCAACGCCGTGGATTTTGTTACAGGGGAAAAGTTCCGGTTATTACTATACGCAACTTGGCGTATCGCAGAAACTGCTCAAAGACAAGATGGAGATCGGCTGTTACGTTTCCGACCCGTTCTGGAAGAGGCTCTATTATAAGACGGACATTAACGATCCCCTGTATTCCATGCATTCGGAGAGTTACCGCTTGGGGCAGATCATACGCCTGAGCGTAACCTGGCGTTTCGGTAAGATGAACACCCAGGTGAAGAAAGCTCGCCGCGGAATCAGCAACGACGACCAGCGCGAGGGCGAAGGCAGCGGCGGCGGCGCTCAAAGCGGCGGCGGGCAATAGCGGTACTTTATACGTCCTTGTCACAAGCCAGGTATATAGGGTCGGACGGGAAGGACTTGAAGAAACCTACGAAATGCTTAAAAAAGAATTGTATCCGTAGGCAGCGCCTAAGCAATTTTCCGGTCGGTCGGCAGTGATTTTTTGCAAGAAATCCGCCATTCTGTTTGTCCCTTCAAAAAAAGAACCTATATTTGTCGCCGGATTTGGAGTAGTAGAAATGAGAACAGTTTTATTAAGCACATATTGGTGGTGGCGCTTGCGGTTGAAACCTTGTGAGTAACATGCCATTATTTCTATCTTTTTTAAAGGTGAATACATTACTGGAAAAGGCCTGTCACACTCACGACAGGCCTTTTTTTACGGACAAATTCATGGGTAGATATATAAAAAACGATTGTATGAAGACATATCAAATAGACGAGAAGGGGTATTACGGGCCGTACGGAGGCGCCTACGTGCCGGAGATACTGTACCGTTGTGTGAGCGAGTTGCAGGAGGCGTACCTGGGCATACTCGAGAGCCGGACCTTCCGGGAGGAATACCACCGGTTGTTGTGCGACTATGCCGGGCGACCGTCGCCGCTTTACCGTGCGCGGCGGCTCGGCGAACGCTACGGCTGTACGCTGTACCTCAAACGCGAGGACCTTAACCATACCGGCGCACACAAAATCAACAATACCCTCGGACAGATACTCTTGGCACAGCGGATGGGCAAGCGGCGCATCATCGCCGAGACGGGCGCCGGACAGCACGGCGTGGCCACGGCTGCGGTCTGCGCACTGATGGACATGCCTTGCGTGGTGTATATGGGGCAGACGGATATGGAGCGTCAGCTGCCGAACGTCAGGAAGATGGAGATGCTCGGCGCTGAGGTCGTCCCCGTCACGTCCGGCAACATGACCCTCAAGGACGCTACCAGCGAGGCTATCCGCGACTGGTGCTGCCATCCGTCCGATACGTTCTATATCATCGGTTCCACCGTCGGGCCTCACCCCTATCCCGACCTGGTTGCCCGGCTACAGTCGGTCATCAGCGAGGAGATCCGCCGGCAGATCGCCGAGAAGGAAGGCCGCGACTGGCCCGACTGCCTGATTGCCTGCGTGGGCGGGGGAAGCAATGCCGCCGGGACGATCTACCATTACGTGAACGACCCGCGCGTACGCATCCTGCTGGCCGAGGCCGGCGGCATGGGCACGGATTCGGGCATGAGCGCCGCCACCATCCTCCTGGGACGCAGGGGGATTATCCACGGCGCACACACGCTGGTGATGCAGGACGAGGACGGGCAGATCGAAGAGCCGTACTCGATTTCCGCCGGACTGGACTATCCCGGTATCGGGCCGATACATGCCTGGCTGGCGGAGGAGGGACGGGCGACGGTCTTGAGCGTGGACGACGACGAGGCCCTGCGCGCGGCTTCCGAACTGACCCGGCTGGAGGGCATCATCCCGGCGCTCGAGAGTGCGCACGCGCTGGGCGTTTTGGCGAAAACGGACTTCCGGCCGTCGGACGTCGTCGTGCTCACCGTCTCGGGACGCGGCGACAAGGATATGGCTACTTATATAAAGTATATGGAGCGGATGCGCGAGGCGGCGTCCGGCGCCTGCTAATGGACGGAGACCGTGGAGTACGCCGTCGTTTTTCCCCACAGCCGCGCAGCCCGGACCTACCCGGACGGGCGACGCCGCGCGGCCGGTTTTCACGAATTACCAACCTTTAACTGCAATCCTGTATGAGTTACAAATTTACTGCGGCAAGCAAGCAATTGCTCGGCGACCTGCACACGCCGGTCAGCCTTTATCTGAAATTACGCGACATCTATCCCGAATCGGCTCTGCTGGAGAGTTCCGACTTCCACGGAGACGAAAACAGCCTGTCGTTCCTGGCCCTCTGCCCCCTGGCCCGCCTGGGGGTGAACCGGGCGGAGGTGACGGCGGTCTTTCCCGGAGGGGAGACCGTGGTCAGGCCTCTGTCCGCCGGGTGGTCGGTGGCCGACGCGCTCAAGGACTTCGCCGATAGCTTCGAGGTGGACGGCCCCGGCAGCCGCTACTGCGGACTGTTCGGCTACACGGCTTTCGACGCCGTGCGATACCTGGAGTCCATCCCCGTCATGGAGGCGCATCACGAGGAAAACGACGCGCCCGACCTGCTCTATATCCTTTACAAGTATTACCTCGTCTTCGACCATTTCAGGAACGAACTGACGGTGGTCGAACTCCTCGGCCGGGGCGAGAACAGTCACCTGGCCGAAATCGAGACGCTGATCGAAAACCGGAACTTCGCGTCGTACAACTTCCGCGCCGAGGGCGAGCGCACCTCGTCCATCACCGACGACGACTACCGGGCCATGGTGCGCGAAGGCATCCGCCACTGCCGGCGCGGCGACGTGTTCCAGATCGTCCTCAGCCGGCGTTTCGAGCAGGCTTTCCGCGGCGACGACTTCAAGGTCTACCGCAGCCTGCGCAGCATCAACCCCTCGCCCTACCTGTTCTACTTCGACTTCGGCGGTTTCCGCATCTTCGGATCGTCGCCCGAGACGCACTGCAAGGTAGTGGGCCGTCATGCCTGCATCGACCCCATCGCGGGGACGACCTTCCGCTCCGGCAACGAGACGCTCGACCGCCGGCGCACCGAACTGCTCCTGGCCGACCCGAAGGAAAATGCCGAGCACGTCATGCTGGTCGACCTGGCACGCAACGACCTGAGCCGCAACGCTCACAACGTGAAGGTGGATTTCTACAGGGAAGTACAGTATTACAGCCATGTGATCCACCTCGGTTCGCGCGTAAGCGGCGACATCGACGCCGGCAGCAACGCCGTCCGCACACTGTTCGACACCTTCCCCGCCGGGACGCTCAGCGGTGCGCCGAAAGTCCGGGCCATGGAACTGATCACCGCACTCGAACGCCACAACCGCGGCGCCTACGGCGGATGCATCGGCTTCATCGGGCTGAACGGAGACCTGAACCAGGCCATCACCATCCGCACGTTCGTCAGCCGCGGCAACGTCCTCTACTACCAGGCCGGCGCCGGCATCGTAGCCCTGAGCGACGAAGAGCGCGAACTGCAGGAAGTAAACAGCAAGCTGGGCGCCCTGGACAAGGCCATCCGGCAGGCGGAAACTTTAATTCACTGAACGATGAAGATATTACTGTTCGACAATTACGACTCCTTCACCTACAACCTGCGCCACGCCCTGCTGGAACTGGGCGCGGAGGTGGAGGTGCGCCGCAACGACCGGATCACGCTCGACGAAGTCGGGCCGTTCGACGGCATTGTACTCTCGCCCGGCCCCGGCATCCCGTCCGAAGCCGGCTTGCTCCTGCCGCTCATCCGGCGTTACGCGCCCCAGAAGAGCATCCTCGGCGTCTGCCTGGGCGAGCAGGCCATCGCGGAAGCGTTCGGCGCCAAACTGCTGAACCTGACGCACGTCTTCCACGGCGTCTGTTCCGACATCCGCGTCG
>JAISOP010000311.1 GCA_031275525.1 Tannerella sp. | reverse complement strand
GAAACAGCGTGTGGCCGTCGCACGGGCGTTGATCAACCGTCCGTCCGTCATCCTGGCCGACGAACCGTCCGGCAGTTTAGACACGCAAAACCGGGAGGAACTGCACGCGCTGTTTTTCGATTTGCGCAACCGCATGGGGCAGACCTTCATCATGGTCACGCACGATGAAAGCCTGGCCGCCAAAACCGACCGGATCATTCATCTGCGCGACGGGCTTGTTACCGAGTAGTATCCGACATTGAACGAACGGCGTATGGCATGGCGTGATTTTTTCTATTTTTCCAAAGGCGAAAGGCAAGCGCTGGTTGTGCTGCTTGCCCTGATCATCATTACGGGCATGATCCTGATCCTGAGACAGCCGCCGGCTCCTGCTCCCCAAGAGGAAGCCACCCGGACGGTCGCTTCGCCGGCGCCGGATACGGCGGCACAGGCCGTGTCGCCGGCGCCGGAAAAGCCTTCTGCCCGGCAGCAGGCCGAAACCCGTCCGGCGAGGAAACAGCGCGAAAGCATCTCCGAGCGTACACAGCGGATGACTTCGCTGGACCGTCCCCGGCGTACAGAAAAGTTTGAGCCGGGCACTACACTCGAATTAAATACGGCCGATACGACCGCACTCAAAAAAGTCCCCGGCATCGGTAGCGCGTATGCCACCCGGATTGTAAAATACAGGAACCTGCTGGGCGGTTTTCATACCGTCACTCAACTGAGGGAGGTCTATGGCGTGGACGAAGACAAATATGCCGCCCTGTCGCCCTGGTTCACGGTAGAGGCATCGCATGTCCGGAAACTGCCGGTCAATGCCTTGCCGATGGATTCGCTCCGTAAACATCCCTATATCAGCTACCGGCAGGCCAGGGCCATCGAACGGCTCCGCAAGCAGAAAAAACAACTCTCCGGCTGGGAAAACTTGCAACTGCTGGACGAATTTACCGAAGCGGATAAACTGCGCATATTGCCCTATCTGTCTTTTGAATAGAGCGGCTTTTATGGGGAATTGAGAATGGAGAATGAACACTCGGAATCAGTCGGCTCGGCTCATGACTAATTTACCGTGTTTGATGCCCTTGATGGTAATCAGCCGGTCGGAAAGTTCCGTCAGGCGGTAGGCCGTGCCGGTGACCGTTGCGATGTGCAGGCAAAAAGCTTCATTCAAATAATACTGGGAAGAAGATAGAATCACATCCTGGTAACGCTGCTGGATGGCGGTGATTTTGGAGGCGATTTCTTTCCGGGCCTGGTTATACATGATTACAATCGTGCCCGCTACAATGTGGTCACATTGCCATTTTTTCTCCGCCACGTTTTTCTCCACCAAAAAACGTAGCGCCTGCGAACGGTTGGCAAACCCGTTTTCCGTCACATACCGGTCCAAAGCCTCCAGCAATTCGTCTTCCAATGAAACGCCAAAACGTTTTAATGCCATACCTCTATCTTTTATCTTTTTACAACGCAAAATTACATGAAAAACCCGAGCTTCCCAAGCGTGTGCCTTTTTTTGAGGCGCTATGAATTTTGCGCATTCCTTTGTCTTCCGTTCAAATCAAGAGAATGTCTTGGAAAGCCGCCTTCCCGGGACAGGCGACGTTCCTAATGCATGAACGCCGGCGTTCCTAATGCATGAACGGCAACGTTCCTAATGCATGAACGCCGACGTTCCTAATGACATGTACGCCGGCGTATATAATGGCGGTCTGATACAGAGCGGTTTGAGAGAGGGGGACAGCCTCTTCATCCGCAGGCCGCAGGGGGGGGAATGGCGAACGAAACCCCTTTTGAATCTTTCGGAGAATGTCGTACCTTTGTCTTCCGAAACAGGTGGAATATGCAGGGAAAAATAATTCAAAATATTGCCGGAACGATGCTGGGATGCCTATGGACGGTCATGGCGTTCGCACAGGAATACCAGGTGAACGGCGGGGCAAAACCTCCCCTGTTGGCGCTGGACAACACGCTTCACCGGATTCAGGTGTGGCTGGTTTACGGCACGGAGGGCGTAACGCTCAGCCACACGTCCGCCTCCGCCACACACCGGTGGTATCGTTACCGGACACGCGCACTGGACTACGAGCCGGTGGCCTCGACGCAGCAGGGCGCCACCTCGACCGTAAATAATCCGGAGGAAGGATATGGCTACTTTGTCATGGAAGGCGACAATCCGGCCATGGCGCATTTCGTCTGGCTGATTGACTACAGCCGCTATCCGGTGAACTTTCAAAACCTGCATGTCTCCGAACAAGCCGACCCGTGCGAGGCCTTGCGGCTGGCCGGCGTCAACGACACGCCGCCGCTGGCCTGGCGGACGCCTGTCGGCGATGCGGCCTCCGTCGAGCGGCAGTTTGAAATCAGTTACCTGACGCAGGTCTGGAACGAATCGCTCAGGCAGTTTACCTCCGTACTGCGGATTGATACGCTCCGGGGCGACCCGCTGAACGGGTCGGTCAGGCCGCCGCTCTCCGATACGGAAATCCAACTGGCCGGCGACCTTTTTGCCCGTCATTTCGGAACGGAAAAGACCTTCTCGACCGGCCTGTATCAGGCGGTTGCGCTGAGCGTGCGTGCCGACACGCTGCTGCTGTCGAACAGCCAAACGAACCTGTCTGCCGGCGAAAACGAACTGCCGGCGCCCGCCACCATCCGGTTTACCGCACAGGCCAATACGCCCGTCGCCGCGCTGCATATCTGGCAGGTATTCCGGACGGAGGAACCGGACCGGCCGCTGGTGCGCTTCCCGGAGGCCGAGATGGAATACACCTTCGACCGGGTGGGCAACTACACCGTCAAACTGGAAGTGAGCGACCGCTCCGGGAAATGCGTCAATACGGAAAACACGTATCAGGTAAGTATTACGGAGACGCAACTGCTGGTGCCGAACGCCTTTACGCCGGAGGGTTCGCCCGGTGTAAACGACCTTTTCAAGGTGGCCTACAAGTCGGTGGTGCGTTTCCGGGGATCGATTTTCAACCGCTGGGGCGCGGAGCTGTTCCACTGGACCGACCCGGCGCAGGGCTGGGACGGCAAGTACCGCGGCAAATACGTGCCCGCCGGCGCTTATTTTTATGTGATTGAATATACGGGAACGGACGGCAAGACGCGCCGCAAGAGCGGGGACGTCAATGTGATACGTTCGACCAAACAGCCAAACAACACAAATACGGAATGAAAATAAAGTGGATAGATAATGTAATATGGTTTGCGGCCGGGGGGATTATGTGTCTGGCGATCGGTCTGGTGATCGGGTTCAGCGACTCGGCGCGGGTCATGGAAGAACGCCCGGTGGTGTCGATGGTCACCCGCTCGCCCGAGGTGCCGCAGGAGGTAGTCTTTTGCGGCCGTACGCTTGATTTGAGAAGATATAATATGTATGAAGGCATGGACCGGGAACTGAGCAGTTTTACGTATTACCATTCCACTACGATGCTGCTGTTCAAACGCGCCAACCGCTATTTTCCCGTGATTGAGCCAATTTTGCAGGCACACGGCGTCCCGGACGATTTCAAGTATCTGGCCGTGATTGAAAGCCATTTGGACGCAAGCGCCACCTCTCCGGCGCGTGCCGTGGGGATGTGGCAGTTTCTGGAGTCCACGGCGCGGGAATATGGACTGACGGTCACCCCGACGGTGGATGAACGCTGTCATGTAGAACGGTCCACCGAAGCCGCCTGCCATTACCTGAAGGCCGCCCATGCCAAATACGGCGATTGGGTGGCGGTGGCGCTGTCGTACAACGCCGGCATGGGTCGCATTTCGGCGGAAACCGACCGGCAGCAGGTCGCTTCGGCGCTGGACCTGTGGCTGGTGGAGGAAACGTCGCGCTATGTTTACCGTATGCTGGCCGTGAAACAGATTTTCGAACATCCCGGCAAGTACGGATTTGTACTGGCAGCCGAAAACCTCTATAAGCCGTTTGTCTATGAGGAAGCGACCGTGGCGGAGGATATTCCCGACCTGGCGGCGTATGCGAAAGAGCGGGGCGTCACCTACGCCGATTTGAAGCGTTTCAACCCCTGGTTGCGGGATACTAAACTGAATGTGGCGGGAAAGCGTTTCGTGCTGCACATTCCGCACAGGGAGCCGCTTTCCTATGAAACGCCGAACCGGAAGGCGCACGATGCGCGCTGGATTGTACGGTAAACCCGGAAACGCGATGGCTCGGAAACGCAAGGATGCAGGGATTCAACCGGCGGAGGAGAAGGAAAGCCCCGATTGGCCGGAGTCCGGATGTATTTCCGTATGGGGCGCCCGGGTGCATAATCTGAAAAATATTGATGTAGAACTGCCGCGCAACCGGTTGTCCGTGATTACGGGCATGAGCGGCAGCGGCAAGTCGTCGCTGGCCTTCGACACGATTTTTGCCGAAGGGCAGCGACGCTATATTGAAACGTTTTCGGCCTACGCCCGCCATTTCCTCGGCGCTATCGAACGCCCGGACGTGGATAAAATCACCGGCTTAAGCCCGGTCATCTCCATTGAACAGAAAACAACGAACCGGAACCCGCGTTCCACGGTGGGAACCACTACGGAGATCTACGATTTCTTCCGCCTGCTCTACGCCCGCGCCGGCGAGGCGTATTCCTACCTGAGCGGCGAACGGATGGTGAAATACACCGAAGAACAGGTGCTGGAACTGATCCTGAACGAATACGGCGGACGGAAAATCTACCTCCTGGCGCCGCTGGTGCAGAACCGCAAGGGACATTACAAGGAACTGTTTGAGCAGGTGCGCAGGAAAGGCTACCTGAACGTGCGTGTGGACGGCGAACTGCGCGAGCTTGTGCACGGCATGAAACTGGATCGCTACCGGATGCACAGCATTGAGGTGGTGATCGACAAACTGAAGGTGGAGGCCACGGACGAACGCCGGCTGAAGAAAAGCCTGCGCGTTGCCATGAAGCAGGGCGACGGGCTGGTACTGGTGCTGGATGTCGAGACGAATGAAATCCGCTATTACAGCCGGCGGCTGATGTGTCCGGTGACGGGGTTGTCATACAGCGAGCCGGCGCCGCATAGATTCTCGTTCAATTCGCCGCAAGGCGCCTGCCCGCACTGCAAGGGGCTGGGGCAGGTACACCTGCCGGACATGGAGAAGATCGTGCCCGACCCCTCGCTCAGCATCTACAACGGGGGCATCGCCGCCCTCGGCAAATACCGGAACACCCTGCTCTTTTGGCAAATCGAATCGCTGTGCGGCAAATACGGTGTGACCCTCAAGACCCCCATCCGCGACCTCCCGGCAGAGGCCATGGACGAAATCATGAACGGAACCAACGACCGCCTGCCCCTCCGGAACGAGTCGCTCGGCAATTCCGGCTACCTGTTTTCCTATGAAGGCGTAGCCAAGTATATCCTGATGCAGCAGGACAACGACGCCCCGGCTGTCGCCCAGCGGTGGGCGGAACAGTTTATCGGCACAGCCGAATGCCCCGAATGTCATGGCCGGCGGCTGAACCGCGAAGCGCTGCACTACCGGATTGACGGGAAAAACATTGCCGAACTGTCGGCCCTGGACGTCTCCGAACTGGTGAAATGGGCGGATACGATCGAAAACAAACTCTCGCCCAGGCAACAGCAGATTGCGGGGGAGATACTGAAGGAAATCCGTTCGCGGCTGCGTTTCCTGCTCGACGTCGGGCTGGACTACCTGACGCCGGACCGCGCCTCGGCCACACTCTCGGGCGGCGAGAGCCAGCGCATCCGGCTGGCTACGCAAATCGGCAGCCGGCTGGTGAACGTGCTCTACATCCTCGACGAACCGAGCATCGGGCTGCACCAGCGCGACAACATGCGCCTGATCCGTTCGCTCAAGGACCTGCGCGATACGGGCAATTCGGTCGTCGTGGTGGAACACGACCGGGAGATGATGCTGAACGCCGACTACGTGATCGACATGGGGCCGAAGGCCGGGCGGCTGGGCGGCGAAATCGTCTTTGCCGGCACGCCGGACGAGATGTTAGATACCGATACGCTGACCTCGTCCTACCTGAACGGGACGCGCACCATCCCCCTGCCGCCGGTGCGCCGGAAAGGAAGCGGACAGTGGCTGACGCTCAAGGGCGCAACCGGGCATAACCTGAAAAAGGTGGACGTCGCCTTTCCGCTGGGGACGCTGATCTGCGTGACCGGCGTGTCGGGCAGCGGCAAATCGACGCTGGTCAACCACACCCTGCAACCCCTCCTGAGCCGTCATTTCTACCACTCGCTGACAATGCCCCTGCCCTACGGTTCCATTGAAGGCGTGGAATACCTTGACAAGATCGTCAACGTAAACCAGTCGCCCATCGGCCGTTCGCCGCGCAGCAATCCGGCCACCTACACGGGCGTCTTTTCCGACATCCGCAACCTGTTCGTAGCCCTTCCCGAAGCCAAAATCAGGGGCTACAAGCCGGGGCGCTTCTCGTTCAACATCTCGGGCGGGCGCTGCGAAGTCTGCAAGGGAAACGGATACAGGGTGGTCGAAATGAACTTCCTGCCCGATGTGCTCGTACCCTGCGAAGAGTGCCGCGGCAAACGCTATAACCGCGAAACGCTGGAGGTGCGTTTCCGGGGAAAATCCATTGCCGACGTCCTGGATATGACCGTCCACATGGCGGTGGAGTTTTTCGAAGCCGTCCCTTCTATCTTCCATAAAATAAAAGTCCTGCAGGACGTCGGACTGGGCTACATCAAGCTGGGGCAGCCTTCCAGCACCCTGTCGGGCGGCGAGAGCCAGCGGGTGAAACTGGCCACGGAACTGGCCCGGCGCGACACGGGACGCACCCTCTACGTGCTCGACGAACCGACCACCGGCCTGCATTTCGAAGACATCCGCGTCCTGCTCGGCGTCCTGAACCAGCTGGTGGACAAGGGCAATACGATGATCGTCATCGAGCATAACCTCGACGTCATCAAATGCGCGGACTACCTGATCGACATGGGGCCGGACGGCGGACAGAAAGGCGGACACATCCTTTTTACCGGTACGCCGGAAGAAATGGCCGCCGCCCATATCCAAAGCTATACGGCGCCATTCCTAAAGAAAGAACTTGAAATGTATCAAAGCTTCCAAGGTTCAATAATTCAAGAAAACGAGCCTTTTGAATCTTTGAATGATTGAATGGACAATGAAGAATCCGATAGTAATGATCAAGCAGTGCATCGAGAAGGAAGAACCCTACTTCCTGCTGCGCGGACAGGACGTATGCGCCCTGCCTGCCATTCGGGCATATTATGAAGCGGTCGGGGAGAAAGTGAAAGACCCGTATTTCATTGAAGAAATCGAGGAAATCATGAAAGACTTCCAGGCCTACCTCGACGAACAGCAGACCCATATCCCGGATTAGGCGCGATGGCGGGAGACAGTTTCAGGACCCTCCGCGCGGCAGCCGAGGGGTATTATACGGAGAAGCGGAGCCGTTTCCTTTCGTTTGCCATTCCGGTGAGCGCCCCGGAGGAGGCGAAGGAATGGATAGATACTTACCGGAAGCGGTATTACGATGCGCGGCACGTCTGCTGGGCCTACATGCTGGGCGCCGAACGGACCCTCTTCCGTTCCAACGACGACGGCGAACCTTCCTCGACGGCCGGCAAACCGATTCTCGGACAAATCAACGCGCATGAACTGACCAACCTCCTGGTTATCGTGGTTCGTTATTTCGGCGGGATTGAACTGGGCACGAGTGGCCTGACCGTAGCCTACCGGACGGCCGCCGCCGCAGCCCTGGCCGCCGCCGTGACGGAGGAGCGTACGGTGGACGAAGACCTCGCGATCGTATTCGAATATCCCCACCTGAACGGCGTGATGCGGGCGGTCAAAGAGACGGGGGCGCGTATCCTCGCGCAGCACTTCGAAATGACATGCCGAATGACGCTCCGCATCCGCCGGGGCGATGCCGAAGCCCTGAAAAAAAGGCTGCTGAAAGTGGAAACCCTCCGGCTGGAGCAAAGAGAATTCAAAGATTCAAGGATTTAAGGATTCAAAGATTCAAAAGGCCCGTTTTTTGAATCATTGAATTAACCCCCTCCCCAGGGCTGACGCATCTAAATTTATTTTCAGTTATGCATAAACGAGCTATCTTTCCGCCCAAAAAGCATATGAAAAGTCCCCTGAGTTATTTTTCG
>JAISOP010000308.1 GCA_031275525.1 Tannerella sp. | reverse complement strand
GGCGATGATTTCGGCACAGATTTCGCCCACGATTTCCAGCGTTTTCTCGTAGCTGTCCATCGCGTCCTCGAAATCCGCCGGCGCATAGTCGTAATCATCCCTGTCGGCGAAATTGCGCTCTTTCAACTCCACAATCCGCTTCATCAGGGGATGATGCAGATGGTGCCCGTACAGGTGCGTATCTAAAAAATAG
The DNA here is from genome assembly GCA_031275525.1 of Tannerella sp. GTDB lineage: Bacteria > Bacteroidota > Bacteroidia > Bacteroidales > Tannerellaceae > Tannerella. Next base: position 3,978 of record JAISOP010000308.1, on the reverse strand, counting down.
TTTGCCATAACTGTTCGCTGTTTTTAATTCTTGACTGCTTTTCTACTTCGTATTCTTCCGGTAATAGCGGATCATCCGGGGGATGACGTCCTCGACCGTGCCGGTAATCACGTAATCGGCAACGGCGTTGATCGGCGCATTCGGGTCGCTGTTGACGGAGATGATGAGGGCGCTTTCCTGCATCCCGGCGATGTGCTGGATTTGCCCGGAAATGCCGCAGGCGATGTAGAGCTTCGGGCGCACGGTGAGGCCCGTCTGCCCGATCTGGCGCTCATGCTCCGTGAAGCCGGCATCGACGGCAGCCCGCGAGCCGCCCACCTCGGCGCCGATCACGGCCGCCAGGTCGTGCAGGAGTTGGAAATTCTCCTTCGATCCCACGCCGTAGCCTCCCGACACAATGACGGACGCGCCCTTGAGATTGGTCCGGCTCTTTTCCATCCGGCGCTCGATGACACGCACCGCGAGGTCGGTCTCGTCGATGTAGTCGTCCACCCTGTAGCTCCGGATTTCGCCCGTGAAGTCCGGCCGCAGGATTTCCTTCTTCATCACGCCCTCGCGGACGGTTGCCATCTGGGGCCGACAGGTGGGATTGACGATCGTGGCCACGATATTTCCGCCGAAAGCGGGGCGAATCTGATAGAGCAGGTTTTTATATACCCGGCCTTCCTTTTTCTCTTCGTGGTCGCCGATTTCGAGCGACGTGCAGTCGGCCGTCAGCCCGCTCCCCAGCGCAGAGGATACGCGGGGGCCGAGGTCGCGCCCGATACCGGTCGCTCCCAGCAGGGCGATTTGGGGTTTCTCCCGGTCGAACAGTTTGACCAGGACGGCTGTGTGCGGCAGCGAGGTGTAGGGCGCCAGCCGGGCGTCGTCGAACACGTGAAGCACATCCGCGCCGTAGGGGAATACCTGTGCGGCAACGCCCTCCAGCCCGTGCCCGACGGCCACCGCTTCCATCCGGCAGCCCAACTCGCCGGCCAGTGCGCGTCCCCTGGTCAGCAGTTCGAGACTGACGTCGGCCACGACGCCGTCTTCTATTTCGCAATACACAAACAAGTTATTCATTTCCGTACTTATAATATTAAAAGATATATCCGAATCCGACGGCGGCCATGGGGAACAAATCGCCGGAGGTCCCGATGATGGGCGTAAGTCCTATTCTGAACGAAAAACCGCCGTTCACGGGCACCCTGCGATACATGAACTGGAGATGCCCGATCAAATACCCCGGTTTTGCATAGCCATAATGGTAGAGAGCAACCTTTCGGGTCAGCAGGGTCGTCCCTGCGCCTATTTCAAACGTGTTCGGGGAGTGTTTCTTCCCGAACACATAATTCAGACCCACCGGTATGGTGTAGTATGTCCGTGTCCGGTAAGCATAAGCATAATCGTAACCGTAACCGTAACCGTAACCGTAATATTTTTCATCGGCAGTTCCGGCCTTAAACTCGCCGACGCCGAATCCCGCTCCGACGCGGTATCCCAGTCCCAGTCTTTCGCCGTTTTTAAACCGGCTGTCGAAGTTGACGGAAAGGATGACGCCCGGCCCCCCGATTTCGGAAAAAATATATTTCCCTTTAAATTCATTCTGCGATTGGACCGGTTGAATCAGCGCCGGTAATCCCAAAATAAGAAGTGTTGCAAAAATCGTTTTTTTCATATTAGTGTTCATTTAGTGATTAAAACGGGAGCGCATTGTCTCCCTGCATTTTTTTCTGCCGACGGCTTGAAAAGTTCGCGGGTCACTGCCGGACGGCTTGACCCGTCTTCCTATCCGATGGTGTGGTTTGTGATCAGTTCCTTCATCAATTCGTCGATCGCGCGGTCGTCCGGGGCAATGGTGCGGCTTTCTTTCGTTTGGAAAACCACGTTCTCGATCTTCTTCACCTTGGTGGGTGAACCGGACAGGCCGCACTGCACCACGTCGGCGCCGACGTCGGCCACGCCCCATTCCTCCAGCTTCAGGTACGGTCGGCGGTCGTAGAGCGACGCGCAGGCGGTTGTCGCGCCCTGCTGCCGTTCAGTAGCCGTCCGGGCATGTTTGTATTTCTGGACAAACTTGGCATTGCGCGGGCGGCAGTCGGGGGCGCTTCCGTTGACGGTCACCACCAGCGGGAGATTCGCTTCGACGGTTTCCGTGCCGCGTTCCAGCCGGCGTTTGACGGTCATCCTGCCGTTTTCCGTCCGTTGAATCTCTTCGGCATACGTGACCTGGTTCAGTCCCAGCTTCTCGGCCACCTGCGGGCCTACCTGCGCCGTGTCGCCGTCGATGGCCTGGCGGCCGCAGAGGATGAGGTCATAACGACCGATTTTGCGGATCGCCGTCGCCAGGGCGTAGGAAGTCGCCAGCGTGTCGGCGCCGGCAAAGGCGCGGTCGGTCAGCAGATACCCTCCGTCGGCGCCGCGGTAGAGGCCTTCGCGGATGATGTCGGCCGCGCGTCCCGGCCCCATCGTCAGCAGCGTGACCGTTGTGCCGGGGTGTACCTCTTTCAGGCGCAGCGCCTGTTCGAGCGCGTTCAGGTCTTCCGGGTTAAAAATAGCGGGAAGCGCCGCACGGTTGACCGTCCCGTCCGCCTTCATCGCATCCTTGCCCACGTTTCGCGTGTCCGGTACCTGCTTCGCCAATACAATAATATTTAAGCTCATAATATATATAATGATATGTTTTAAAGCCGGGTGCAAAAGTAATCAAATTCCGGCAAATCGAAGTGTTTTGAGACAAAAGGGTTTATTCTTTTTTTAAGGCGCTATGAATTTTGCGCATCCCTTTGTCATCCACTTTCCCGGGATGGGCGGCTTCCCTAATGCATAAGCGTTGACGCTTCTAATGGCGGTCTGATACAGAGCGGTTTGAGAAAGGCAACGGCCTCTTCATTTGCAGGCCAGTGGGGGAGTGGAAAATGGAAAAAGAGGGCGCTTTCAAACTGTTGCACGTGTATTCTGTATCCGAATAGTCAGGCCCTCTTTCACCGGGCGGTTACTTCAGCAGCATGTTTGAGAGTCCTTCGGAATGTTTAACCTGCAAGGGCTTGTCCGGAGTGGAATAGATGAAATAATATTCCATTCCGGGCAGGGCGTCCATCATCTGCACGGCTTTCTCCAGTCCCATCGCCATGCAGGCCGTAGCGTAGGCGTCGGCCGTCATGCAATCGGGGGCAACAATGGTTGCGCTGAGAAGCGACTGCTCGGACGGATAGCCGGTTCGCGGATTGAGGGTATGCGCATACCGTTTCCCGTCTTTCTCATAATAATTCCGGTAATTTCCGGAAGTCGCCATCCCGGATTTGCTGCACAACTGTACGATTTTGTGCACTTGTTGGGTATTTATTCCGTACGGGTCGTCTTCCGGACGGTCGATACCCACGTGCCAGCAGTGGCCGTTGGGATTGAGGCCGTTCACCGCTACTTCGCCGCCAATGTACACCATGTAATTCGTAACGCCTTCCCGTTCCAGCAAAGCGGCAATGACATCGCAGGCAAAGCCTTTTGCGATGGCGGAGAAATTCAGCATCATCCGCGGGTCGTCCTTCACGACACGACCGTTTTCCAGGCGGATTTTCCGGTAGCCGACGAACGTCAGCAGACTGTCGATAACCTGTTGTGAAACGCTGTCTTTCCGCTCGAACCCGAAGCCCCACAGGTTAATCAGCGGGGCTACCGTTGCGTCAAACATCCCGTCCGAACGCGCCGATACCTCCATCGCCCGGTTGAACACAGTCGCAAACCATTCGTCCGCTTCTACGTCTTCGTTGCGGTTGACCTTCGCCAGGATCGAATGGGGATTAAAGGGATTCAGGGAAAGGTTAAACGCCTGAAGCTCCGCGTCGATTTGGTTCGTCAGCAATTGTTCCGACTGATATTTGATGCGGTAATAGGTATGAAACACCGTACCGCTTTCCTCATAATAGGGCGCTTGCTGTCCGCAAGATACGCCCAAACAGCACGCAGACAGGAATAAAATCCACTTTTTCATCTGTTTAT
>JAISOP010000185.1 GCA_031275525.1 Tannerella sp. | reverse complement strand
AAATAAGTGTCCGCTGAAAAGAGTGGTTAGCGGTGAGCGGTGAGTGGTTCGTCCACTGATAATGCCATACAGCCCGCCGGAAATAACGTCTCCAAACGTTACATCCGGCGGGCTGTATGCTTTATTGGGGGACTAACCACTCGTATTGGAAAGCCCGGGTTTTTCGCGTACTTTTGCCGTAACTTTAATGAATAGTGATGTCCATCAAAACGTATATTCAAGAAAATAGGGAATCGTTCCTGGCGGAATGGTTCGAGTGGTTGCGAATCCCGTCCGTCAGTTCGCAACAGGCACACCGGGCGGATATGCAAGCCTGTGCCGCGCATGTGCGGGACCTGTTGAGGGCTTCGGGAGCAGACCGGGCCGAGGTGATGCCAACGGCTGGCCACCCGGTGGTCTATGGCGAACGGATGCTGCGGCCCAAGGCACCCACCGTGCTGGTGTACGGCCATTACGACGTGATGCCGCCCGAGCCGCTGGATTTATGGAAAAGCGATCCCTTTGATCCGGTGATACGCGACGGCTCGGTCTGGGCACGCGGCGTGGACGACGACAAGGGACAACTGATGATCCAGTTGAAGGGCTTTCAAACGGCTTTGCACGAAGGACTGGTGGGCTGTAACGTGAAATTCCTCGTCGAAGGGGAAGAAGAAACCGGTTCGGCACACTTGGAACCGTTCTGCCGGGCGCATCGCGACTTGCTGCAGGCGGATGTGATACTGGTTTCGGATACCAGCATGTATAGCGAGGAGACGCCTTCGCTCACCACCGGGCTGCGGGGTTTGTGCTACTGGGAGATCGAGGTGACGGGGCCGAACCGCGACCTGCATTCTGGCCATTTCGGGGGCGCCGTAGCCAACCCGGTCAATGTCTTGTGCCGGCTGCTGGCAGATGTGACGGACGGGAACGGACGGATTACGGTTCCGCACTTTTATGACGACGTGCAGGAACTCTTGCCCGAGGAAAAGGAAATGATGGCGCAGGCGCCGTTCGATGAGGCGAAATACAGGCAGGCGATCGGCGTGGAAGCCCTGGCGGGCGAGGCCGGCTATTCGACGCTGGAGCGCAACAGTTGCCGCCCGTCGTTCGACGTGTGCGGCATCTGGGGCGGCTACACGGGCGAGGGCGCCAAGACGGTATTGCCCTCCAAAGCCTACGCCAAGGTCTCCTGCCGGCTGGCGCCCCGCCAGAATGCCGCCGGGATCGCCCAACTGTTTGCCGACCACCTGGCGTCCGCCGCGCCACAGGGCGTCACTCTGCGGGTGACCCACTGCCACAGCGGACAGCCCTACGTCTGCCCCATCGACCTGCCGGCCTACCGGGCAGCCGAACAGGCCCTCGCCGTGGCTTTCGGAAAGAAGCCGCTGGCCATGCGCCGCGGGGGCAGTATCCCGATCGTCCCGGCCTTTGAGCGGATACTGGGCGTCAAGACGGTACTGATGGGGTTCGGCCTGGAACGCCATGCCATCCACGCACCCAACGAAAACTTCGGCCTGGAGCGCTTCTACACCGGCATCGAAGCCGTGGCGGAGTTCTACCGCCACTGGCAATAAGGGGGAGGAAAGACGTTGGAACTACTGATACAATCGACCGAATTAAACGGCGTCGCTACGGACATTCACATTGTGGGGAACCGTATCCGGCGCATCGCCCCGGCCCTCCACGCGCCGGGCGCCAGGGTGATTGACGGGCGCCGCAAGGCGGTGATCCCCGGCTTGATGAACATGCATACGCACGCGGCCATGACGCTGTTTCGCGGTTTGGGCGACGACCTGCCGCTGATGCCCTGGCTCAAGGAAAAGATTTGGCCGAACGAGGCCAAGCTGACGGAGGAAGATGTTTACCACGGCGCTAAACTGGCCTGTGTGGAGATGATCCGGAGCGGGACGACCACGTTTTTCGACATGTACTACCACCCGGACGCCACCCGTGCCGCCGTCGAGGAGACAGGCCTGCGCGCTGTGCTTTCGGAAGCCTGTTTCGACCACTTCCGGCCGGAACTGGCCGAGCAGACACGCCAACGGATCACCGCCCGCTTCCACTCCCCCACACCGCGCCACCCGCGTATCCGCCCGGCGCTCGGACCCCATGCTCTCTACACCGTCTCGGGCGAACTGCTGCAATGGCTCCACGCCTTTGCCCAGGCGCACGACTTGCCCGTCCAGATACACCTCGGCGAAACGGAAGGCGAAAGGGAACAGTGCCTCGCGCGGTTCGGCACAACGCCCGTCCGCTACCTCCACCGGCTGGGCGTCCTCTCGCCCCGGTGGTCGCTGGCGCACGCGCTGCATGTGGACGACGAAGAAATCGCGCTGCTGGCCGAACACGACGTGAAGGTGGTACACAACCCGGCCTCCAACATGAAACTGGCTTCGGGATACCGCTTCAAGTACAGGGAGATGCGCTCGGCCGGCGTGACGGTAGGGCTGGGTACGGACGGCTGTTCGTCGTCCAACAACCTCGACCTGGTGGAAGCGATGAAACTCGCCTCCCTGCTTGGCAAGGCCTGGCGGAACGACCCGCAGGCGCTGCCCTGCGGCGAGATGCTGTACGCCGCCACAGAAGCCGGCGCCCGGATCGCCGGCTTCGACGCGGGACGGATCGCGGAAGGCGCCCTGGCCGACCTCTGCCTGGTTGACCTGGCGATGCCTGTCTTCACGCCGAACTTCCATTTCGTCTCGAACCTCGTCTTTGCGGCCAACGGCAGTTGCATCGACACCGTCATCTGCGACGGGAACCTGTTGATGCAACACCGCCACATCCCCGGCGAAGAGGACATCCTCGAACAGGCCGCCAAAACTGCATACGACTTGATCCGCCGGTGAGGGTTGCCCTCATCCGCCGTCTGCTAAAGCAGACGGCAAAAAGGGGAGCATTGGGCTAAAGCCCCACGGAGGCGGAGTGGAGATACCGGTGGCCGCTATTTCTTTTTTCTTGTTTTTCTCTACGGGGAAAAAAGGGTGTAGCCGCCCATTTGATGCGGCTTGCAGAGCTTTAGCCCAATGCTCCCACGATTCTTTGAATTCTCTTTGATTTCGAGATGGGAACCTCTAAAAACTCCCCACGCTACGCTCCGCTCCGCAGAGAAAGAAAAAGTTGTCCGCGAATGGACGCGAATATCCGCGAATAAATTATTCGCGGATATTCGCGTCCATTCGCGGACAACTTTTTCTTTCTCTGCGGAGCGGAGCGTAGCGTGGGGAGTTTTTAGAGGTTCCCTTAATAAAATTACTCTTGAGCGCTTCCATACCCGTTATGGCTTAAAACATGAAAGATGCACAGCAAACGGAAGTGTAAAAAGCGGGCGAAGCAAAAGCCGAACACGCATTCCACCAGGTTGATGTGTCTGCCCTCATCACGAAACAAACTACGCATCTATCTAACAACTAATGTTTGCTGCCATTCTCTAAATATGCTTAATCGCTTGAGCTATCTCCGTAAATCTCCTTATTTTTGTAGCGCAATGAGGGTGTGTCAAAAGCCTGTCATCCCGCGCTTGACGCGGAATCCTCGTAAAAACAAGCATTGGTTTTCAGGGAATTGAGAGTCAAGTCCGCAATGACGAATACGCTCAAAAAGACTTTTGACACACCCTCAAGTTTCAGGTATTAAGCAAGAAAATAATGGCAACAAACAAAAAGGTATTTCCTGTTTCATTCTTCAATTCGAACTTGATTTCCGTCATGAGTGTTTCGCTCGTACTGTTTTTAATTGGGTTGTTTTTTATCGGCGGACTGTTAAGCAACGAATTATCCGTTTACATGAAGGAAAATTTTTCTTTTTCCATTATTTTGAAAGATAATGTGAAAGATGCGGACATCCGGCAGATGCAGAAAAACCTGAATGCGTTGCCGTTCATCAAATCCGCCCGGTACATCTCCAAGGGGGAGGCGGCCGAGGAGATGATTGCCGAATTGGGCGAAGACCCGCAAGTGTTTTTAGGATTCAATCCTTTTCAGGCGTCCTTCGAAATGCGGCTGAAGTCAGCATACATGAATCAGGACAGTTTGCGCTTCATCCAGAAAAAACTGGCTTCGTATGCCGGCGTTTCGGAGTTGGTTTACCCGGAAGACATGATGCAGATTGTCAATCACAACATCTGGCGGATTGGTGTCATTTTATTCGTCCTGATTGTGGTGCTGATGATGATTTCATTCGCGCTGATCAGTAACACGATTCGACTGCTGATTTATTCCAAACGCTTTCTGATTTACACCATGCGACTGGTCGGCGCCACGAATGCATTCATTCGCTGGCCTTTTATTAAATATAATATTATCAGCGGTTTTTTTGCCGGAATTTTAGCCATCTTGATGTTGATGGGTGCGTTACATGCCCAGCAGTATCTGGCCGGACTGGAACTGATCGTCCCCTGGGAAAAGATATGGAGGGTCTATGCGGCCGTCATGTTGCTGGGCATCCTGCTCTCTGCGATGTCGGCTTATTTGGCGGTGAACCGCTATTTGCACATGGAAAGAGGAAAAATGTTTTATATCTGATTGTGAAATAAATATAGAAAGATTATGAATCGGGATTTTGCTTTTGGTAAGGGAAATTTTATTTGGATCGCATGTGCCATCGTACTGATTGTGATCGGTTTTGTTTTGATGAGTGGCGGCAGTTCGCCGGACGGAATTTCTTTCAACCCGTCGATTTTCAGCAAACAACGGATTGCAGTGGCTCCGGTGGTGACAATGATCGGATTTTTGTTGATGATGGTAGGTATCCTGAAAAACGGAAAAAACCAGTCGAAGGATGAAAAATCCCTGAAAGACAAGGGAAATGCGGCCGGATGAATTGATTGAGGCGCTTATTCTCGGTATTATTCAGGGGTTGACGGAGTTTCTTCCGGTCAGCAGCAGCGGCCACCTGGCGATTGCAGGGACGCTGTTTGGGTTGAACGGCGAGGAAAACCTGACGTTTGCGGTGGTGGTTCATGCCGCTACGGTGTTGAGTACGGTCTGCGTGCTGTGGAAAGATGTGTCCGGCCTTGTCAAGGGATTCTTTGCTTTGCGGTGGAACAAGGAGACACAAATGCTTTGTAAAATAGGAATTTCGATGATTCCGGTGGGCATTGTCGGCCTGTTGTTCAAGGAGCAGGTGGAAACCCTGTTCGGGAGCGGATTGATGCTAACGGGCATCATGCTGTTGATTACGGCTGGTCTGCTGGCCTTTTCCGGCTATGCCGGGACAGTGCGGAAAGATGCGATTTCCTACAGGGATGCTTTTTGGATAGGCATCGCTCAGGCGTGCGCCGTGTTGCCGGGTCTTTCGCGTTCGGGATCGACCATTGCGGCCGGCCTGTTACTGGGGAACCGGAGGGAACAGGTGGCCGGGTTTTCTTTCCTGATGGTTATTCTTCCGGTATTGGGAGAAGCCGTGCTGGATTTGTTGAAGGGCGGTTTTAGTGCAAATGCGTCCGGTTTCGGGCCGGTAGCACTGGGAATCGGTTTCCTGGCCGCCTTTGTGACGGGGACACTGGCCTGCCGGTGGATGATCCGGTTAGTCAAAAAGGGCAAACTGATTTATTTCGCATACTATTGCGTGATTGCCGGTCTGTTTGCCATCATTTATTCATTGGTAAAGTGAGAGATGGAGCGTAGAGAGATGGATTTCATGGCGGGAGAAACGCTTTACTTTAACAAGCCGCTCGACTGGACGTCGTTCGATTTGGTAAACCGGTTTCGCTACAAGCTTTCGCGCAAGTTGAACGTGCGGAAAATTAAGGTGGGACATGCTGGGACGCTGGATCCGAAAGCAACAGGCGTCATGGTTGTATGCACGGGAAAAGCGACCCGGCGGATTGACGAATTCCAGCACCAGACCAAGGAATACATCGCTACGCTCAAACTGGGCGAGACGACGCCTTCGTTCGACCTGGAAAAGGAGATAGACCGGACGTATCCGGTCGGCCATATCACCTGCGAAATGGTGCGGGAGGTGCTGACGAGGTTTACGGGAGAAATCCGGCAGGTGCCGCCGGCCTTTTCGGCCTGCAAAATTAACGGGAAACGGGCCTACGAGTTGGCGCGGACGGGTAGGGATGCGCCGCTAAAGGCCAGGACGCTGGTCATCGACGAGATCGAACTGTTGGCCTGCGCTTTGCCGGTGATTCAAATCCGGGTCGTATGCAGCAAGGGCACTTACATTCGTGCACTGGCACGCGATATAGGTTTGGCACTTCATTCCGGTGCGCACCTGACGGCCTTGCAGCGTACGCGGATCGGAGACGTGACGCTGGATAGGTGTCTGCCGGCCGACCGGATGGATGATTTTTTGGAGAAAATAATAATAAAAACAATAGAAGATGAAACTGTCTAAATTCAAATTTAATTTTCCGGCGAATTTGATTGCAAAGTATCCGGCGCCCCGCCGGGACGAAGCGCGCTTGATGGTGATACACCGGAAGACCGGCAAAATCGAGCATAAGATATTCAAGGATATAATTGCCTATTTTGGCGCAGGAGACGTATTTGTCATGAACAATACCAAGGTGTTTCCCGCTCGTTTGTATGGGAACAAGGAAAAGACGGGAGCGAAAATAGAGGTGTTCCTGTTACGCGAACTGAACCCCAACCTTCACCTGTGGGATGTGCTGGTAGATCCGGCGCGGAAAATCCGGATCGGCAATAAGTTGTATTTCGGGGATGACGAATCCATGGTTGCCGAAGTGATCGACAACACCACTTCGCGTGGAAGGACCCTACGCTTCCTGTATGACGGCCCGCATGAGGCGTTTAAGAAAGCGCTGTATGCCATGGGCGAAACGCCGTTGCCCAAGTACATCGACCGTCCGGTGCAGCCCGAGGATGCCGAACGCTACCAAACCATTTACGCGACGGAAGAAGGCGCCGTGGTGGCGCCGGCTGCCGGTCTGCACTTCAGCCGGGAGTTGATGAGACGACTGGAAATCAAGGATAGCAAGTTCGTCTTCCTGACCGTTCATTCCGGACTGGGAAACTATCGCGAAATCGACGTGGAAGACCTGTCGAAACACAAGATTGATTCCGAACAGGCCATTATCGGCCGGGAAGTGGTGGACACCGTCAACGCGGCTATCGACAAGGGACGCCGTATCTGTGCGGTCGGTTCGTCCGTGATGCGGGCGCTCGAGTCGTCGGTAAGCACCGACAGGCATCTCAAGGTATTCGACGGCTGGACGAACAAGTTTATTTTTCACCCTTATGAGTTCAGCATAGCCAATGCGATGATTACGAACTTCCACATGCCGTTTTCGACCTTATTGATGATGACGGCCTCGTTTGGCGGTTATGAACTGACGATGTCTGCGTACCAGACGGCCATCAAGGAGAAATACAAGTTTTGTGCCTACGGCGACGCGATGCTGATCCTGTAAAAACCTCCGGATGGCAATAACGTATCTGAGTTTAGGCGCCAATCTCGGAAACAGACGGCAGCAACTGAGGGCAGCGGCAAGTTTGCTGGACAAAAGGGCGGGACATCTCCTGGCCCTTTCCCGTTTTTACGAGACGGTGCCGTGGGGTTATGACTCGCCCCATTCCTTCCTGAATGTCGTCGTTCAACTGGAAACAGCGCTTCCGCCCCAGGAACTGCTCTCCTCCATCCTGCAAATCGAACGCGACTTGGGACGTACCGCCAAAACCTGTGGAACAGCCTATCAGGATCGCCTGATCGACATAGACATCCTCTTGTACGACCAGTTCATCCTGGAGCAACCCAACCTCATTCTTCCTCATCCCCAAATGCACCGGCGGACGTTTGTGCTACAGCCCTTAGCCGAGATTGCCCCTTGGCTGCAACATCCGGTACTCAAACAAACCATCGGCGCGTTGTATGAGTCGAATACTTGACAGCGGTCAATTCATTTCCGGAAATTTCGGAAAGTTTGTCCAGCTACTGTACGGATCCCCCAGCCCTTCCACAGCGTGATTCCAGTACAAATCGTCTTCGGCGAGCAGAATGCTTTCGGGCGACGAATGACTGACTAACCACGAATTACGGACAATTTCTGTATTCAGTTGATTGTTTTCCCAGCCGGAATAGCCTAAAAAAAACTTTACGACACCTTTAGCCGGATGCCCTTCGGAAAGATAATCCCTCAATGCCTCGAAGTTCCCGTCAAAGCGCAAATTCCCATGAATCCGCACACTGTCCGGAACCACCTCCGGTCCCAGTGAATGAATAAAAAACAAATGATTGGAAGCGACCGGCCCACCCAGAAAAATGGGGATATCCGGCAGTTTTTTCAACTCCGGGAAAAGGTCATTGACGATTAAAGTAGTTTGTTTATTCACAACCAATCCCATCGAACCCTTTATGCTGTGTTCGACCAAAAGCACTACCGATCGCTGAAAATATACATCTTGCAGGAAAGGCTCGGATATGAGTATTTTCCCTTTCTCCGGACATAAGTCGTTATGCTTAATTTTGAAAACATCCCTGTATTGAGCCATCTTTTTTACAATTATTTTGAAAATGGGTCACAATATAGGGAGTTTACAAAGGATAGCCAAATATCCCCAGGTTAATATATCGTAAATAGAGTTAATCGACGGGGTGATGCGCTTCAAAATGCTGCAAGCGTTTGTCAAGTAGCTCGTACTGATGCGGTTTGATGAACGACGTACAGGCGCGTAAACCTTCCTGGTTACTGCCGGTTGTACTTAGCGATATGGCGCTGACGCCGTAATACATCAATTCTTCCATCAACTGTCCACCGGTCAGGCCCGGATAGGCGATTGTAAAATAGAAACCGTCGGCAATCGGCGCATCTAGATCGCGATCATATACGAGATAAAAGCCGTGGTTGACGAAAATCCGTTTCAGCCGTTCCGCACGGCGGCCGTATTCCTTCACTTCGGCAACAAAATCGAACGCGCCGTCGGATGCCGCCTTGAACATGGCTGCCAGGGCGTATTGTGCGGAATGGCTTGTGCCGGATGAGAGGGCATAGAGCACGCGATGAATGTAGGCCATGCCGAAAGCGCCACCGCCATAGCGTTGCGTCAAACCCGGATAGGTGCGGTGGTACAGTTTGTCGGATATCGCTGTTACGCCGATGCGCTGGCCGGCGTAGCTGAATGCCTTCGAACCGGAGATTTGCAGTATGTAATGATCCGTATAACGGGCTACACTGGCCTGGTAAGGCGGCTGAAAGGGCGTCCCCAGGGGTTGCCGGAAGTCCATCGCGAAATAGGCGAGGTCTTCGATCACAATGGTGTCATAGCGTGCCGCCATCTCGCCGATGATTTGCAGTTCGCTTTCCGTCAGGCAAAACCAGGCCGGGTTGTTCGGGTTGGAATAAACCATAGCCGCAATCGTCCCTTGCGATAGGTAGTGTTCCAAAATCGTGCGCAACTTGTCTCCCCGGTGTTCATAGACGTCAAACGAGGCATAGCGATAGCCCATCACCGTGATTTGCTGTTTCTGTACCGGAAAACCGGGGTCGATGAAAAGAATCATGTTCCTCGCCGCATCGCACTGTCCACAAGTCAGGAACGAGGCGTATGTCCCCTGCATCGAACCGGTTACGGGCACACATCCCTCCGGCGCTACATCCACATTCACAAACGCCTTGATGAAACGCGAGGCCTCGTCTTTCAGTTCCTGCAGCCCGTTGATATTCGGATAAACGGCGGCAATACCGTTTTGCAGGGCCTTGATCTCGGCCTCAACGCCAGCCTGCGCCGGCTTCAAACCGGGCACGCCCATTTCCATGTGAATAAATTCCGTCCCCGTTTCCTGTTCCAATTGATGGGAAATAGCCACCACTTCGCGGATGGTCGCCTTGCCGAAGTCCGGTAGCCCATAACTGCCGATTACACGCTTGACGGTCTGATAATCTACCGGTGTCTGTTGCATTTCAACGCCCTTTCTTTGTCTGTCTTTCACACGGAGGGGAGCAAGAAATCCGTGAAACACAGAGCGGCCAACGCCGTACCGTAGCGTTTCTCGATCGTGAGACCTTCGGTTACAAAATTCAATTCACCCAGGTAATACTTTCCGTAGGTTTTTTGATGCAAATCGTTAATGACGCGAATCAGGCGCGATTCCAGTTCTTCAATCCGGTAACGCCCACTCACCTCACAGACTAATCCGCCGACTTTCTCGTCAAAATTTTCATCCCTGTACATCCAGGCATAAACAATGCCGGCCGACACAAATTCGTCCTGATATCCGTGCGAAACAGCCATGATTGTTTTCATCTCCGAGCCGAAGGGAGGCAGGTCTATTTCGTCCATTGTCACCAAATGCGCCGTGGCCGGAATGACCGAAGAATAGGTCATGATATTGAAATCCGCAATACCCGCGTCATACAATGCCATGTGATACGAGCCGGCATGTTTCTCCAGGTCGGAATCGCCACTGCCTTTTGCTATAAAAAAGGTATTCGGGATTAAGTTTCCTACTTTCTTTACCATCTCAAAAATCCGTTTTATCCAATTTATATTCACTTGTTCCCGCCTGCCGTTTCGAAATTGTTCCCGTTCGGGGACACAAAATTACAAACTTCCCCGATATTTCAATCATTCGGGAACCTCTAAAAAACTTCAACGCGTACGCTACGCTCCGCAGAGAAAGAAAAAGTGGTCCGTGAATGCACGTGAATAATTTATTCGCGTATCGTTATTTACCTAAGCAAATTAGCTCGTAAAGATAATACATAAATCAGGATACCGGCGGTTCTTTGCATTTTTTTCAAACGCTGCAATCCCGTTCCCGGTCACTGCACGTCAGCGACGGTTAATCGCCGTTTCCCGCCGGCGGAAAGCCTTCCAGCCGCCCTTCGCCCGTGACGGTGCCGCCGGCGTTGCGAAACGCGGCGTGCCGGCTGCCGGCGTCGGCCGCTACGACGGCGCCCTTTTCCAGGTGCAGTTCCACGCCGGCCTTCAGGCTGAGTACATTCACGCGGTAGCGTCCGGCGGGCACGCGCACCGTTCCGCCGCCGGCAAAGTACAGGGCGTCGATGACACGCTCGAAAAGCAGGCTGTTGTCCGTTTGTCCGCCGGCGTCTGCGCCGTATTGCAGGATGTTGCAAGCCTTCCCCGCGGAGCGGTAAATGCAGCAGAAGCGTCCGCCGGGGGCGCAGTCGCCGTTTACGTACCAGTCCAGCGGATCTTCCTGCTGCATGTTGTCAGTCCACTTGTATTCCAGGTCAATGCCGTCGGTCATCCCGGTTTCGGCACGCGGGACGGCGAGCATCATCCGGTTGTCCGAGACGCGGCCGTCGACCGCCTGCACATCCGTCCACACGCCGTCGACATAGCGTTGCAGCATGTTCCCGCGTATGACCCGGAAGTCGAACCCCAGCCAGCCGGTTTCGTGGCAGCGATCGGTGTTGAGGTAGAGCCGCATCCGGCGGTCGTCGTCCGGCGGCGTGAGGGGCGCCGCCGTTTCGGCCAGGAAGTAGACATATTGCCCGTCCCAGGCATTTTTCAGGATATGGAAATCGTTGCGTCCGGTGAAGTTGGTATACGTCAGCGCGGGCGGGGCGCCGGGGTGATTCCGGTGGCGCGTGTCGCCGGTGTAGTCAACATAGGCGGTATCGACCCCGTTCCAGTCGTCGAAAGAGGTGACGGTACGCGCCGGACTGAAGCCGCGGCCGGCTTCGATGCCCTTGTAGCGCCGGATATTGTTTACCAGCTGCATGTAGTAATGGTCGTCGAGGCCGCCGGTGAGCGACGGTTCGATGTCGCGGCTGTATTCGGGGCTGGCCTGGTCGCAAAACCAGGAGTGTTCGGGATTGCCGTCGTGGCTGTCCCACCGGCCGGCCACCCATTCGTTCCAGCCGGTCACGAAGATGAACGGGACGTCCTGCGTCAGGGCATAGTCCCACTGTTCCTGGATATTGTATCCGTAGAAAATGTCCCTTGCGGGATTCCCGTGCGAGCCGTTGCGATAGCTCCGCCCCCGGTTGATCCTGTTTCCGTAGAAAGCCGACCCGCCCATGCCGGCATGGACGTCGAGGTGCTGTGCCACGGAGACGCTGATCATCTCGGCCTCGCCGCGGGCGTTGTAATCCACGTGCTGGGGGCGGGCAAAGGAAATCCACGACCATGCGCCGGTTTTCGCGCCGTCGCGCGGGAAGCGCGGTTCGCGGAAGGTGAAAAAGTCTTCGAGAGAGGTGCCTTTCACTTCATCTTTGCGGCCGATGATCAGGGGTTTCCCGTCCAGGTAGAGCCAGCAGCCGGGATGGCGGAAGGGGGCGCCGGGACGGTAGCACATCTCCCAGGCTTCGCGCATGGCGTCGCCGGAAGAAGCGGAGGTGCAGAACACAATTTTGGGCGGATTTTTGCCCTGCGCCCGGATGGCGTCGAGCGCCGACATGACCGTGTGAGCCGTACGGGGATAAGTCGCGCCGTTGGTCGCGTCAAAGACCAGGAAATCAACGCCGGCGTCGGTCAGCAGCTGCATGTTCTTCAGCGTCACCCACTCGTCGTCGAAGCGATAG
>JAISOP010000177.1 GCA_031275525.1 Tannerella sp. | reverse complement strand
CATATTCCGAACGTCGTATCTGTATCATTTCTTCCACAGCGCAAAGATAAGTGTTTTTTTCTTTTTAAGCATTTTCCCTTTGAGAATTTCCCTTGTTTTGAAGTACCTGAGTAGTTACACTTGTTTTATGTGTTATAATACCTTACCTTTGCCGGCGTATTTCTTTTGCAGTTAAAAGGTGATACGGATCGAGTGGAACAGGAAGCATTTTCATTATATTATATACTAATCAAAAATCGGTTATGAAGAAAGAATACTTTTACTTAAATGGAGAGACGAAAGTAGGGCCGCTTTCGTTGGATGCGCTGAAATTTGCGCCTATTACGCCTACAACACTTGTATGGACAAATACAATACCGGACTGGGTGGAAGCCCAGACGTTGCCGGAATTGGAAGGTCTTTTTAATTCGCCGGCAGGTTCGCCGCCGTCTCCGCCGCAGGCCTCCTACGGTGCGGGGAATTATGCGAACCCGGCGGGCGTGCGGCCTCCCATGCCCGAAAACTATCTGGTTTGGGCTATTTTGACAACGGTACTCTGTTGTCTGCCGCTGGGAATTGTATCCATCGTCAATGCGACCAAAGTAAGCACGCTGTACCTGCAGGGTGATTATACCGCGGCGCAAAAAGCATCGGACAATGCAAAGAAATGGGCCTTGTGGGGCGCTATCCTGGGAGTCGTCATCGGTCTTCTTTATATCATTTTCATAGTGGTTTTCGGAGTACTCGGAGGATTGGCGGAACTGTGATTTTTACAACCTTATTTATGGGGAGGTTCGGGAAAGAGCCGGTTTTCATCCGGTTGCCGAATCTCCCTATCTGTTTTCCGTAGTTTGCCGGATGTATAGAATATCAAAAAAAACCAGTATGTACGCGGTCCTTGTCCTGGCAGGAACGATGCTGGCGGGCATCCTCTATTTCCGCTTCAATCCGGACGCTTCACCGTTGTTTCCCAAATGCCCCTTCCTGATGCTGACGGGACTGAAATGTCCCGGATGCGGTTCGCAGCGGGCGATTCATGCCCTGTTGCACCTGGACTTCCGTGCGGCATACACGCAGAATGCCCTGCTTGTAGCTTCCCTGCCGTATCTGTTTTTGCTGATTGCAACACAGGTGATGCGCTTTTTCTCCCCTTATGCCACAGCCACATTCCACCTTCGCATCCGGCAGCCTGCCGTCATTTGGACCTACTTTGCCATCGTCCTGATGTTTTGGATAGCAAGGAATATTTTCGGGTTTTAAGGCGCTGTCAAGAAATAAACCATCCATTTACGGGTCTGTTTTTCACATTCCTACGCTTCGCTCCGCGGAGAAAGAAAAAGTTGTCCGCGAATGAACGCGAATATCCGCGAATAAAATGATTCGCGTTCATTCGCGTTCATTCGCGGACAGTTTTTTTTCTTTCTCTGCGGAGCGGAGCGTAGCGTTGGGGAGTTTTTAGAGGTTCCCTATGATTAATTCGGTTCATTCTTTTTTTGAGGCGCTATGAATTTTGCTCCTCCCTTTGTCATCCATTCCAATCTAAAGAATGAACCGGGAAGCCGCCTTCCAGGGACGGGCTGCTTCCCTAATGCATACCTGCCGACAGGTATAATGCATATCTGCCGGCAGATATAGTGCATATCTGCCGGCAGATATAATGCATATCGGCCGGCAGATATAATGCATATCGGCCGGCAGATGTAATGCATATCGGCCGGCAGATGTAATGACGGTCTGATACAGAGCGGTTTGAGAAAGGGAACGGCCTCTTCATCCGCAGGCCGCAGTGGGGGAGGCGCAAAATTCATAGCGCCTCAAAAGAAAGAATGAACCATTTTGAAGGGAGAAAGCGGTAAATCCGGTTGGAATAAGTATCTTTGCTCCCAATATAGATGCGAATGAATAGCTGTTACATAATTACCGGCTTGGGAATAGCCCCGTTGATGGAGATAAGTGGTACACCGTTACCGTCTCATTTGATTTTCGATGCAACCTGCCGAAACGAAATCGCAAGGGCGTTTGAAGCCAAACAGACCTCTTCCACCGACTGTACGCTCTTAGCCCTCTTTGTCATCGCCGATAACGTCCAGGCGTATCCTCCGGCAGGATTGCACCATCAGGGAGCAAGCAGATGCCGGAAATCATAGGGAAATAATTGTTCTTGTCATATAAACTGTAAAAACAACTCTCACAAATCGAAACAAACATGCCATCCTATTATCATTTTGCAGAACTCATCTACCGCCAGGCGGAAAAGTACGGAGACCGAACGGCTATTCGCTGGCGCGATGAAGTCGATGGCTACTGGTATCCGGTGTCGTGGACGGACTTTGCCAAGCAGGTACGGCTCGTCTCGCAAACCCTGATTGTCCGGGGTGTAAACGCAGGCGAAAACATCGGTATCTATTCGCAGAACATGCCCCAGTGTTTCTACGTGGACTACGGAGCCTACGGCGTTCGCGCCGTATCTGTGCCGATGTATGCCACCAGTTCCGCCGCACAGATTGAGTACATCGTTCGCGACGCCGGCGTGCGGCTGCTCTTTGTCGGCGAACAGTTGCAGTACGACCGCGCCTTTCGAGTGCGGCAGGCAGCCGGCGACGTCCTGAAGCAACTGGTCATCTTCGACCCCGAGGTGATCCGTCATCCGGAAGACCGCACCTCGGTCTATTTCGACGACTTCCTCTACGAGGGTAACCATGCCCGGGCAGAAGCCGAAGCCATCGACCGCCGCAGCCAGGCAACGCCCGGCGATACGGCTGCCATTGTCTATACCTCCGGCACATCCGGCCACTCGAAAGGCGTGGTACTGACACATGCCAATTTCCTTGAAGCCATGCGCATCCACGACCTCCGCCTGCCGATGGTACACGACCGCGACGTGTCGATGTGTTTCCTGCCCTACACGCACATCTTCGAAAAGGCCTGGGTGAGTTACTGTTTCCACAAAGGCGTGCAGGTGGCCGTCAACCGGGACCCTAAACAAATCCAGCAGCGCCTGCCCGAGATACGCCCCACGCTGATGTGTAACGTGCCTCGCTTCTGGGAGAAAGTATATGCCGGGGTACACGAAAAAATCAACCACATGCCCCGTCCCCTGCGGAGCCTGTGCCTGCACGCCATCCGCGTGGGACGCCGCTATCAACTGGACTGCAAACGGACAGGACGCCGCCCGTCGTTCGGCCTCTCGCTCTCCTTCCATTTCTACGATAAGACGATTTTTACCTTGCTCAAAAGAGTACTGGGGCTTGACCGCGGCCGGCTGTTCCCGGTGGCCGGCGCTCCGCTGGCCGATTCGATTGCCGAGTTCCTGTTGTCCGTTCACCTCCCGGTGCGCTATGGCTACGGCCTTTCGGAGACAACCGCCACCGTCTGCTTCTTCCCGGAAAAGGACTACCGGATTGGCTCCATCGGCGCCCTCATGCCCGATCTACAGGTGAAAATCGACCCGGCCAACCAGGAAATCTTAGTGAAAGGAAAAACCGTCATGCAGGGCTATTACCGCAACCCCGAAGCCACAGCCGAGAGCTTTACCGCCGACGGCTTTTTCCGCACGGGCGACGCCGGACGGCTCGAAGGCGACACGCTGTTTTTCCTCGAACGTATCAAAGACCTCTTCAAGACTTCCAACGGCAAGTACATCGCTCCGCAGGCCGTCGAACTGAGTCTGAGCGGTAACCAATACGTGGAACAGTGCGCCGTCATCGCCGACAGCCACAAGTTTGTCAGTGCACTGATTGTGCCGACCTTTCCCGCACTCGAAGCCTGGGCGAAAGAAGAGGGCCTGGCCTATCGCGACCGGACGGAATTAATTGCGCTTCCTGCCGTGCAACAGCTGTTTCAGGCTCAAATAGAGGAGTGCCAGCAGGATTTTGCGTCCTACGAGAAAATCAAGCGTTTCACGTTGCTGGCCAAACCCTTCTCCATGGATGCGGGCGAACTGACCGATACGCTCAAATTGCGCCGCCGCGTGATTGCCGAGCGCTACGCAACGGAAATCAAGGCCATGTACACACCTGCGTGACAAATGATAACGGGGACCCGTAAAAGAATAGTTTATTTCCGGACAACTCCTAAAGAGGTGAAGGAGATCATCGGCAAAGAGTCATGATCTAATCCATTTTTTCCTTCAGGAAGTTCTCCACTTTGTCAAAATTCACATCCTTAAGCAACACCGTCTTATCCCTACCCAGCAGATAAAGTGTGGGAATCGCCCGCAAGTCGTAGATTCCGCTATCCTTCACCTTTGTATGCCGGTCGTATCCGTTGATCCAGCCTTTGGGAATATCGGCCCTGTGCGCCTTCCAGATTTCGATATCTTCATCCGGGTAGAACAGCAGAATAGCCAGTGTCCCACCCGCGTGCAGTTTGCCGATCACGGACGACTGCTTGATGGAGGCTATGATTTCCCCGCACGCATGGCAATCCGGGTTATAGAACATCAACAGCGTGTAGTCCGCCTTGACGCCGTACAGGTTTCCCCACCTTCCGTCCGGCAACACATAGGCGAAGTCGGCGGCAACGGTTCCTATCCGGTTTTTCAACAAGCCCTCCAACGTAGTTCTCATGCGTATCCTTTCTACCTCGCCGGAACGTGTATCTGCAATCACGTATTGCGCTACGGGAAGATACAATTCGTCGTCGCGAAAGGGAGAATTAGGATCATAGAGGTATTTGGCAAACATCTCCAGAAAATAACCGTATATCCGCCCGCTTTCCTCCTGCCCGGTTTTGGCAAGCAGTTGCCGGACGGAGTGTTCCCTCACCGCCGGGTCGGAAACATAGGGCAGGATGCTCAGGTATTCGACGAACGCCTGTTCGGTAATTTCCGGCAGATGAACATAAGCCGTGTCCGCAAAATCAAAGAGATCCCAATAATGGGTAACCAGATAATCCGCCCGGTCGGAAACATCCACGATACTTGTGGGAATAGTCGGCATCGTAAACGCACGTACCTTCTCCGGCGTACCGGTCGTCCCCGTTTGGCGGTTCGCGGAATGACACATGACCATTCCGCCCGTCAGGCATCCGGCGAAGAGTATCCGGATACAGATTTTAACCTGATGTCTCATTTGCATGTTAAATTATAATTTTCTCGTAAGAAACTGCATGTATTCCGGTTGCATAGGTACGACATTTACAGAGAATACCGACTAAACGTATTGTTATTTAATCTTAAGCGAAAGCGGAATATCCGGTTTTTATACCTGACCGAAAGCCCGTTTTCTATCCTGTTTTTCCTGCCGACTGGATACCGGCTAACGAATGGCACCTCATTCCTACGGTAATCTTCTTCCGCGCCATTCTTTGCAAGGGGGATGAGACAAGACATCTTTTTTTGTGAAAACATCAAAAAAA
Source organism: Tannerella sp. (assembly GCA_031275525.1). Classification (GTDB taxonomy): domain Bacteria; phylum Bacteroidota; class Bacteroidia; order Bacteroidales; family Tannerellaceae; genus Tannerella. Next base: position 947 of record JAISOP010000177.1, on the reverse strand, counting down.
GCGAGGGGCAGGAAAGCCTATTTGAGGGAATATGGTTAAAAAAAACTATATTCGAAGATAAACTGGGGATTATAATTTGCCTGGCAAATTCTTATTTTTATATTTGCACGGATTTGTAATCAGTAAAATACGAATTATTATATATCAACTAAATTATTCATTTACAAAAAGTTTTTATTATGTCAAACATTTCAAGAAGAGCATTTCTTCAAAAAGGAGCTGTGGCTGCCGCAGCTTTAACCGTTGTCCCTAATACAATTTTAGGGAAGAGTCATGGATATACTGCTCCAACAGACAAGTTGAATATTGCCGCCGTAGGTATCGGAGGGATGGGACACGGTAATATCAACGCCGTAAAGGCGACCGAAAACATCGTGGCATTATGTGACGTAGATTGGAAGTATGCCGCAGGAACCTTTTCAGAACATCCAAATGCCAAAAAATACTGGGACTGGCGCAAGATGTACGACGAGATGGGTAAATCTATTGACGCTGTAATTGTGGCTACTGCAGACCATACCCATGCCATTATTGCTGCGACGGGTATCACGCTGGGCAAGCATGTGTATGTGCAGAAACCCTTGACGCATACGGTGTACGAATCCCGCCTGCTCACCAAGTTGGCAGAAAAGTACAAAGTTGCGACTCAGATGGGAAATCAGGGATCCTCCGGCGCAGGTGTCCGCCAGATTTGCGACTGGATTTGGAACGGCGAAATCGGTGAGGTAAGAAGAGTAGATTGCAGCACGAACCGTCCTGTTTGGCCACAAGGTCTGAATACCCCCAAACAGGGGATGTGGGTTCCCGATACGCTGAACTGGGATTTGTTTACCGGGCCGGCCAAACTCCGTCCTTTCCATGAAATCTATCACCCGTGGAACTGGCGCGGCTGGTGGGATTACGGAACCGGCGCGCTGGGCGATATGGCATGTCACATCATGCACCCG
>JAISOP010000001.1 GCA_031275525.1 Tannerella sp. | reverse complement strand
CCGCCATAGCCATAATCACAATGTAATTTGATTACTTTATCAAAATACTGACGTTGTTTCTTTGTGTGTAAATACATTCTTAACTCTTTTAGAGAGTCAACTTTTTCTAGGGTAAGACATCTTTTGCGGCAATCTTCTCCCCTTCGGGGAAATGAAAACATCCATTGCGGCAAGTCTCCCCGGTTTCCGGAAATGAAAACATCCTTTGCGGCAGACTTCCCCACTTCGCGGGTTTGTATTCAACTGGACGGGTGTCGTCACCGGGCGGTGAGGGATAGATGTCCTCAACGAGCGTGGAGGGTGGCCCCGTGCACAAATCCATGCCACGTGCAGTATAATAAAAAACCGCGAATAACTTGTATATATAGTCGATTTGAAGTAGTTTTGTACGTTTTTAATCCAAGAAGTCGTAAAATAAATCAAGCAGAAAGAAAATCATGGCAATAGCAGTCATTATGCCGAAGCAGGGACAGTCGGTGGAGAGTTGTATCCTGACGGAATTGAAGAAAAAAAAGGGCGACACCGTGGCCGTGGGCGACATCCTGTTCGCTTACGAGACGGACAAGGCGTCGTTCGAGGAAGAGGCGAAAGCGGCCGGAACGGTACTGGACGTATTTTTTAGCGAGGGTGACGAGATTCCCGTATTAACGAATGTGATGGTCATTGGCCATCCCGGTGAATCGACCGACGCATTCCGGCCGGGCAGTGGGGCGGCGGCAACCGTAGCGCCGGCCGCACAAGCGGAGACACCACCCGCAACAGTTGCGTCGCCGGTAGCGGAAAAACCGTCGATAGCGCCGGCCGGGGAACATTCGCCCGTCTCGCCACGCGCCCGTCAACTGGCGGAGAAAAACGCGCTCCGGGCAGAAACGCTTGCGGGCACCGGGCCTCACGGACGGGTCATTGAGCGCGACGTGCAGGCCGCCCTCGAGGCCGCGCCGAAAACAACCCCGTTGGCCAAAGCCATCCTACGCGACACCGGCGGCAGCCTGCCCGACACGGGTAGCGGCCCGGCCGGCAAGGCACGGGGTGCCGACCTGGGCGTGAAAAATCCCGCCTACAGCGCCGACAGCGAAACCAAACCGCTGACCCACATGCGGAAATTGATCGCCAAAGCCATGCACGCCTCGCTGCAAAACTCTGCACAATTGACACACCACCTCGGCGCCGATGCACGCCGCATCATGGCATTGCGTAAGCAGGTGAAAACGGCGGTCGCAAACGGCTATCCGACGGATATTACACTGAACGACATGGTGTGCCTGGCCGTGGTCTGTGCATTGCAGAAATTCCCGCAGGTGAACGCCCATTTCCTGGGCGACCAGATCCGGTATTTCTCGAAAGTACACCTCGGGCTGGCCGTTGATACCGAACGCGGACTGATGGTGCCGGCCATCAGGAATGCCGACGACCTGTCCATCCAGGGGCTGGCCAAGCAACTGAAAGAAGGCGCCAATGCCTGCAAGAAAGGCGCGATCGACCCGGATTTGCTTTCGCCGGAGGCAGCGACGTTCACCGTCTCCAACCTCGGAAACTACGGCGTCGAGATGTTCACGCCGGTCATCAACCTCCCGCAGGTCGCCATCCTGGGCGTGAACACCATCCTGCCGCGGCCAAAGGATCTGGGGGAAGGCGTATATGGTTTTGTGCCGCACATCGGCCTGAGCCTGACCTACGACCACCGCGCCCTCGACGGCGGCGAAGCTACCCGTTTCCTGAAACAGATTGCCGTCGAGATCGAAACCCTTGACATCCATCTTTGAATCATTCCCCTGAATTTTTAAATATGAAAGATTTAGCCATTATCGGAGGAGGCCCGGCCGGCTACGTGGCCGCAGAACGCGCTGGAGCCAAAGGATTGAACGTCGTCCTGTTTGAAAAACGCGAACTGGGCGGCGTGTGCCTGAACGAAGGTTGCATACCCACCAAGACGCTGCTCTACAGCGCCAAAATATACGACTACGCCGCGCATGGCGACAAGTACGGCATCAGCGCACCGGACGTGACATTCGACTTCGGCCGGATCGTAGCCCGGAAAAACAAGGTGGTCAAGAAACTCGTAGCCGGCGTCGGGGCGAAGATGAAAGCCCACGGCGTACAGGTGGTCAAGGGCCAAGCGCAAATCGAAGGCCGCTCGGCCGACGGCATCGCAATCGCGTGCAGCGGCGAGAGGTTCCACGCCCGCAACCTGCTGCTCTGCACCGGCTCGGAAGCCTTCGTGCCACCCATTCCGGGCATCCGCGAAGCCGGTAACATCGTGCTTACCAACCGCGAGATACTGGACTTGAAGGCACAACCCCAATCGCTGGTCATCATTGGCGGCGGCGTCATCGGAATGGAATTTGCCAGCTTCTACGACAGCCTCGGGACGCAAGTGACCGTCATCGAGATGCTGCCCGAGATACTGGGCGGGCTGGACGGCGAAATCAGCGCAATGTTGCGGGACGTGTATATCAAAAAGGGAATCCGTTTCCAACTTTCCTGCAAGGTGACCGAGGTGAAAAACAACGAAGTGGCGTACCTCACGCCGGAAGGCGCAACCGCGTCGGTGACGGGCGAAAAGATACTCGTCAGCGTGGGCCGCCGGGCGGTCACCGAAGGTTTTGGTCTTGAAAACCTGGGCGTCGAACGGACCCGCGGCGGCGTGAAGACGGACCTCCGGATGCGTACCAATATCCCCAACGTCTATGCGGCCGGTGACGTCACCGGATTCTCGATGCTGGCGCACACGGCCAGCCGCGAGGGTGAAGTGGTGGTGAACAACCTGACGGGACGGACGGACAGGATGCGCTACAACGCCATTCCGGGCGTTGTGTACACGAATCCCGAAGTGGCCGGCGTGGGACTGACGGAGGAGGCTGCCAAAAAGGAAGGCATTGCCTGCCGGACAGCAAAACTGCCGATGGCGTATGCCGGGCGGTTCGTGGCCGAAAACGAGGGCGGCGCGGGACTGTGTAAGGTGATTGTGGGCGAACGCTACGGCGAAGTGCTTGGCGTGCACCTGATCGGCAACCCCTGCAGCGAGATGATCTACGGCGCTTGTATGGCCATCGAACAGGAAATGACGCTCCGGGAGATGCAAGAAATCGTGTTCCCCCACCCAACCGTCTCCGAGATTTTCCGGGAAACGGTATTCGCCCTCGACGCCCAATGATTTTGAAGGCTATTTTGTAACCTAAACGAAAAGTTTTATGTACCGGATATGGATAAATATTTTTGTAACCTGTTGTTTTTGTTTGCCCGTAGGGGGTTATGCACAAAAGATGGAACCGATGAAGTTTCTCCCGGAACAATATGAGGCTTACCAGGTCTCCGAATGGATGGACTACGCAGGCGAAGCGCTCTACGACTATATCAACGGCGGCGCGGAACTGTACCTCTCATACGGACTGGCAGGCATGACAGGCTGCAAATACAACGGGGAAGGACTACCCCAAATCACGGTCGAAATCTATGAAATGACTTCTTCCGCGAACGCTTTCGGCGTCTATACGCAAAGCCGCGACAAGGAAGAATCCGACTTCGGGCAGGGTTCCCAGAGTTTCAATGACTTCATCCTTTTCTGGAAAGGCAAATACTATGCCATCATTACTACTCAGAAAGCTACGCCCGAAAGCACAAAAACCATCCGCCAAATCGCCGCGCTTATTGACAGCGCAATTCCCGAAACGGGCAGCCGGCCGGACATCATCGACGCATTGCCTCCAAACGGCCTCACACCCGGCGGATACCTGTATTTTCACCACTACGTCTGGCTGAATGCCTACCTGTTCATAGCCGATTACAACATTGTCAACATCACCGACGAAACGCACGCTGTACTGGCGCGTTACGGAAGTGCGGACAACCGCTGTTATCTACTTGTGATAGACTACCCGGACCCTTCGTCCGCCGGGACGGCTTTTGTTCAGTTGAAAGAAAAGTTTGCGCCCGAATCGACAGACATTCGTCCCGTACTCCAATTGGAAGACCAAACATGGTTTTCCACCTGGACGCAGGGAAAAAGACTGTGGGCTGTCTTCAATGGCCACTCACTCGAAGTGATCGAGAATTTATATCATTCAATCAATAAATAATTTACTAATTAAAAAAGTCATGGAAAAAATTACCCGCAGAGAATTATTGAAAAGAAGCGCATGGGCAGCAGGAGGTGCGCTGCTCCTGAATCGTCCGGTGATGGCCTGGGCCGGGGAACAGGATGCTGCCAGCAAAGTAGTGTTGATACGCAATCAACAGTTGTACGCCAACGGCGATTCGCCCGACCCGGCCATTTGTGGTCGGATGGTGGACGAAGCCGTCTGTCAGCTCGTCGGCCTGCCGGCATCCGCCGAAGCGTGGGCGTCCCTCATCAAGTCAACCGACACGGTTGGCATCAAAACAAACGTATGGCAGGGACTGCCTACCCCACCCGAACTGAACGACATCCTGAAGGCGCGTATTCTGAGCGCCGGCGTACTGGAAGACAGGGTGAGCGTGGACGACCGCGGCGTGAAGACCAACCCCGTCTTTCAAAGCGCCACGGCGCTGATTAATATCCGTCCGATGCGCACACATGCCTGGTCGGGTGTCGGTTCGCTGCTCAAGAATTACATCACCTTCGCAGAAAAACTTTCCGACTATCACGAAGATTCCTGTTCCGTCCTGGGCCAGCTTCAGGAACTACCCATGGTCAAGGGAAAGACCAGGCTGCATATCCTGGTGATGTTCACTCCCCAGTTCCACCACCTGGCGCCAAGCCAGTTTTCGGAAGAACATTCCTGGAAATACAACGGGTTGCTGGTGGGCTTCGACCCCGTGGCCGTTGATTCGGTGGGGCTACGCATCATCGAAGCCAAACGCAGGGATTACTTCAAGGAAGACCGTCCGCTGAATCCTCCCGCCAAACATATTTCCGTGGCTGATACACGGTATCACCTCGGAACGTCCGACCCGTCGAAAATCTCCCTGATTAAACTGGGTTGGACGGAAGGATGCTTTGTATAGAGGAAGCACACTGTACGGCAACTCTTCCCCGGAGACTCCGGAAATAAAAAAGTATGCAGGATGACTGTCTCCCCGTCAGGGAAACTTCTATCTCGCACGCTTTTTTTATTTCCCCGTCGTGGGAATTCCTATCCCGTGCGCTTTTTTCCTCTCCCCCGACAGGGAAATGGAAAAAGCACGTGAGATAGCTTTCCCCAAAACGGTCGGGATATATATTATGGAACCTCTAAAAACTCCCAACGCTACGCTTCGCTCCACTGAGAAAGAAAAAAGTGGTCCGCGAATGTACGCGAATGTACGTGAATGATTTTATTCGCGTACATTCGCGGACAATTTTTCTTCAAGCATTCGAGTCTTCAACAATACAGGCAATCAAAAAAGTTCTCGCAATTTGATGGGAAATAGACAAATGAAGAAATATTTCCCTCCCGGGATGAAATTCATTTTCCCCCGGATGAAACTCTCCCGTGAGATAAAGATCATCTCATGTCTATTTTTTCATTCCTACGTACGAAACGGGAAAAAATGAATATTCCGTACTTTTGCAAAATGGATCGGGAAAAGAAAGAAACCTGTCATGCTGCAAAATACTCGCTGCTGTTGACCTCGTTGCCCTGGCTTGTACATGCGGTAAACGGACTGTTTACGTTGCGGTTGCAGGAATACGGGCTGCGTCCGCTGGATGGACAGGGGCTGGGCGGCATCGTGACGTTGCCCTTCCTGCATGAAGGAACCGACCACCTGATTTCCAATACGCCGTCCCTGTTTCTGCTGCTTTTCGGACTCTTCCTTTTCTACCGGAACACGGCCTGGACGATCCTGCTTTCGCTCTATCTTGTGAGCGGATTGCTGACTTGGTTTATGGGGAGGCCGGGTTCGATACATATCGGCGCCAGCGGGCTGGCCTATGCACTGGCAGCCTTTCATTTCACCGGCGGCATCATCAAAAAAGTACCCCGGCAAATGGCGTTTGCCCTCTTGGTGGCATTCCTGTACGGCGGCTTTGTCTGGGCATTTTTCCCGACGCTCTACCGAGACACCGGTATCTCGTGGGAAGGACATCTGTCCGGCCTGATGACAGGCATCCTGTTTGCGTTTTATTTTCGCCGTTCGGGTCCTGCGCCGCCGGTATATCCCGCGCTGGAGGAAGAAGACGACGCGGAAAATGACGAAGATGCCTGGTGGCGTTTGCCGGAAAACGAATCCGGGGAACATTGAGGCCGCAGACTTGTTTTGACAGCCGGCGCGAATGGCGAAAAGTGGTTGCCTTCCGCCCGGTCACCACAATCCGGTAGTATTGAGCGAATTCTCCCTTCTTGACGATTTAAACAGGCACGAATAAATGCGTATGACAAAGGTCACGAAAAGTTAATTCTTCGTTTTATGTTATAGAACATATCTTTTTATTTCCGCTAAATCGTTTAACTGAGTATTTTTGCCGGAAATTAAAGCAAAGGATAGACTATGGCACGTGTTTCCATTAAGGATATCGCCCGGGAAGTGGGCGTTTCGACAGCGGCAGTTTCATTGGTTCTCAACGGGAAAGATGAAAACGGACGCATCGGGAAAGAAATGTCCGAAAAGATTCGCCAGAAGGCAAAAGAAATGTACTATGAGCCTAACAATTTGGCGCGGGGGCTGCGCATCGGGCGTTCGAATACCATTGGTTTGATTATCGCGGACATCTCGAACTTGTTTTTTGCCAATCTGGCGTTTCATATACAGGAACAGGCCGAAAAACAGGGATACAGTGTCATAATTACCAACACCAGTGAAAGCGACCTCAAAATGGAGAAAATGATTAATGTATTAAAGAGTCGCCAGGTGGACGGTTTTCTCATTGTGCCGACCGAACATGGCGACAAATACATTGCCGATTTGTTGAAACGCCGGATCCCCGTGGTGCTGATTGACCGTTATTTTCCGCATCTCCGTGTCAGTTCGGTGACGGTAGATAATTACAACGCAGCCCGCAAAGCAACGGAAAAGATGATCCAGCAAGGTTGCCGGAGTATCGGGATGCTGGTGTACCAGACGGAATCGCAGCACATGCAGGACCGCAAGCGGGGATACATCGACGTGATGGAGGAACATCAACGGTTTAATCCGGCATTCGTCAAGGAAATCAACTATTCTTTCCTGGCCAACGACGTACCCATTGCAGTGGAACATTTGTTGCAAAAGGAACATCGCATGGAAGGGATCTTTTTTGCCTCCAACACCTTGTCCATGATTGGAATCAAGCAGTTGATGAGTATGGGGTTGCGCATTCCGGAGGATATGAAAGTGATTTGTTTTGACAAGAGCGATGCGTTTGATTTTACGCAGGCATCCATTCCCTACCTTCAACAGCCGATTTCGGAAATGGGAAAAGTGGCGGTTGAACTGCTGGTCGGACAAATCAAACAAAAACAGGAAAGTTGCCAATTCATTGAATTGCAAACCCGGATGATGAATGTCACCGAGAAATCAATTTTATTTTAACAGTTAAACGTTTCAATTTATGCATTTGTACTCAAATCAAAAACACTTCTTATGAAAGAACGAATTATTCCTCAAAATGTGTTATGGCCATTTATCCTGCTCACCACCTTGTTTTTCGCATGGGCAGTGCCGAACAATCTGACCGATACAATGCTGGCGGCCTTCAAACGAATCATGAGCCTGTCCGACTCCAAAACGGCTTGGATACAGGTCGTATGCTACTTGCTCGGATACGGCTGCTGTGCCGTTCCCGGGGCGCTTTTTATCAAAAGATATACCTACAAATCCGGCGTATTGCTGGGACTGGCGCTCTACGCCGGCGGATGTTTCCTGTTTTATCCGGCCATGCTTTGTCTGCAAATCAACGCGGATATAAGTTTTATCATGTATCTGGTAGCCATTTTCGTACTGTTTGCCGGTCTTTCCGTGCTGGAAACCTCCGCCAATTCGTATGTATGTGCCGTCGGGCCGGAGGAAACGGCTACCCGGCGGCTGAATTTCTCCCAGTCCTTCAATCCCTTCGGAGCCATTTCCGGCGTGGTCATCAGCCAGGTGTTCGTCTTATCCGGGTTGAATCTGCTGACGGCATCTGAAAGGGCTTCGCTCCAAGCCGCGGAGCTGGCTGAAATCCAGTCATACGAGCTAAATTCCGTGACCATGACTTACGTCGTTTTGGGATGGGTGATGTTCGGCTTGCTGCTGGCCATTTTCCTCACCCGGATGCCCAACCTGAAAGAAGGCAGACAGAAACTGGAGTTTGGCGCGACTTTTAGACGGTTGATGAAGAACAGGAATTACGTATGGGGCGTGGTTGCCCAGTTTTTCTATGTAGGCGCACAAATATCGGTCTGGTCTTTCATCATTCGTTACGTGATGCAGCAACTGGACCTGGACGGCGTGGTGGCTTCGCTCGGCGCCTCCGCGTCGCCGGAGCAGGTAGTTCAAGTGCTACGGAACGTGGAACCGGTGGCGGCCGGATTCTATAATATGTGCGAGGCCGTCGGGTTAAACGATTTACTGCCCCGGACTGCGGAACAGGCCGGTGCCACGTATTACATCCTGTCGCTGGTTCTGTTTGTAATAGCCCGTTTTATCTGTACCGGACTGATGAGATACATTCAACCGCGTAAGATGCTTGCAACGCTGGCTGTTGCGGCGGTCGCGTGCTGTCTGTTGACGGTGTACGGCAAAGGATTTACAGGCGTGTATGCGTTGATGGGCATCACGGGCTGCATGTCGTTGATGTTCCCGACCATCTATGGCATTGGTATTCGGGGCTTGGGCGAGGATACTAAAATCGGCGGCGCCGGCATGGTCATGGCGATTGCCGGAGCAGCCCTGCTGACGCAAATCCAGGGAATTGTCTCCGATTCGTCGAGTATTGAACTGGCATACTGGATTCCGACGTTTGCTTTTGCTGTCATTGCCTATTACAGCCTGGCGGTTTGCAAGAAACAGGACTTGAAATCATATCGTATATAGACTTATAAACCTTTTATATTTAACAATCAAATTATTTGTAATCATGAAGTATCTTGGAATTTTTATTGCGGCGATCTTTTTCTCCGCATCAGCTTTGGCCCAGCAGTATCCTTACAACGGACTGGATAGTAATATGGGCAACCTGTATCGTTTGTCAAACGCTAAAACGCGTTCCATCAGCCCGGAGAATTTCACCGGCGAGAAGGGTAAGGCCGGTATGGCCGACCCGAAGGACAAGGACAAACGGAACGTAGCAAATGCAACGAATGCCGCCCGTGACTTGGGACAGGGCTGGAAAGTGAATCCCTATATCCGGATTGAACCCGGCGAAACGCTCACCATTGCCGAGATGGAAGGCCCCGGCGCTATCCAGCATATCTGGATGACACCCACGGGGAACTGGCGGTTCACCATCCTGCGTATCTACTGGGACGACGAAAAGGAGCCTTCGGTGGAATGTCCCGTGGGCGACTTTTTCGGCATGGGATGGGGCGTGTATGCGCCGCTGAATTCACTGGCCGTCTGCGTGAATCCGGGAAGCGCGTTCAACTGTTACTGGACGATGCCTTTCCGCCGGAAGTGCAAAATCACTATGGAGAATATCAACGACCACGACGCGATGACGCTGTATTACCAGATTGACTACACGCTGACGGACGTGCCCGAAGACGCGGCCTACTTCCACGCCCAGTGGCGGCGCACGAACCCCAACACGACGTCGGACTATACGATCGTCGATAACATTCGCGGGAAAGGTCACTATGTCGGCGTTTACATGGCCTGGGGCGTGAACAACAACGGCTGGTGGGGCGAAGGCGAAATCAAATTCTTTATGGACGGCGACACGAAGTTCCCGACGATTTGCGGTACCGGGACGGAGGATTATTTCTGCGGTTCCTACAATTTCGACCGCGAAGGACAGTACAAAGAGTTTTGCACGCCTTACAGCGGTCTATCGCAGGTGATTCGTCCGGACGGCACCTACCGGTCGCAACAGCGTTTCGGCCTCTACCGCTGGCACATCACCGACCCCATTCGCTTTGAGAAAGACTTGAAGGTCACCATCCAGGATTTGGGCTGGAGGCACGGTGGCCGTTACCTGCCGCAGCAGTCGGACATTGCCTCGGTCGTGTTCTGGTAGCAGGCCGATCCGCACAACAAGTTTCCGAAGTTACCGGCATGGCACGCGTTGGAGGTGAATTAGTTTTTTCCATCCAGACAGAAGAAAAAGACTTTGTTGGAGCAAAGAAAAAAGTAAAGAATAGAGCGTAAACGAAAAAAGAAAAAGAATTATGAGATTCGTTTTTGAGTTATTTAAGTTAATTGGGGGGGGGGGGGATTCCCCAAAAATAGCAAAAATTATGCTGTTAACGGGATGCTGCCTCGCGTTTTCTTCAGGGTATATGGAAGTAAACGCACAAGGAAACATTGCAATAAGCGGAAGTGTATCGGATATTTCCGGGGAACCTTTGGTGGGCGTTAATGTAATGGAAAAAGGAACGACAACAGGTACCGTCACAGACGTGGACGGGAAATATACGTTTTCCGTATCAAGCCGGAATGCGGTTCTTGCCTTTTCGTATGTGGGCTACGTGACTTATGAAACGGTGGTCGGCAATCAATCTGTCATCCATGTCAAGATGGCGGAAGACAGCCGGGATTTGGAAGAAGTCGTAGTCATCGGTTACGGCACACAAAGCAAAAAGGACTTGACCGGTTCGGTGGGAAGCGTTTCCCAGGCCAAAATGGAAAATACGGCGGTAGTGGGTATCGGCAATAACCTCCAGGGGAAATTAGCCGGCGTACAAATTACCCAGAATGACGGAACGCCTTATGGAGGTACAACGATCCGGATCAGGGGCACCGGCTCTTTCGGGGCCACGAGCAATCCGCTTATTGTCATTGACGGCATGATTACCAATGACGGGTTGAATAATTTGAATCCCAATGACGTGGAGAATATCACCGTTTTAAAGGATGCGGCTTCTGCTGCCATCTACGGTTCCCGCGGCGCAAACGGCGTGGTGATTATTACGACTAAGAAAGGGGAGTTTGAGCAGCCGATGAAAGTAAATTTCTCTACTTATCTATCCGTTGACAATCTGCGACACAAGATAGAAACGTTAACCGGCGAGCAGTATGCAACCCAGGTGAATGATTATTATGCCGCAGCCAATTTGCCCATTCCTTTTACGCAGGAAGAAGTGCGGGCTGCCGGACAGGGCACCCGGTGGCTGGACGAGATTACCCAAACCGGCTACAAGCAGAATTATTCCTTGAATATTACCGGGGGAACGGCCAAGAATACCTATGCCGCATCCCTGAACTTATACCGGGGGATCGGACTCATTAAAAACACGGAATTTAACCGGGGGAATGTAAAACTGAGAAACGATATGCGCCTCTTATCGAATTTGAAGTTTGGCATCAGTTTGAATATGAATTACGGTATTTCCAATAATACGGATTGGGGACAGGCAATAGACAGGGCGTTGATCTATCCCCCCACAGTACCGGCATACGATGCAAACGGGGATTATGGCATTTCGTCCCATGCCGGGGAACCCATTACCATGTTGCAACCTCTGATTGCCGTCGATCTGTTGACGTATGACCAGAAATGGAAGAAAGTCATTGGCATTACGTATGCCGAATGGGAAATCATCAAAGGTTTCACATTGAAGACGTCTTTAAATGCGGAGTACACCAATTGGTATCAAGACCATTTTGTCCCTTCATACAGTTACGGGCCGAAAGGTTTAATCAGCGACCACCCGATTGCCGAGCTTTATGTGGATAATCAAGACCGGATAAACTATGAATGGGACAATATATTGACCTATACCCAACGGTTTACGACCCATCATCACCTCACCGCCATGGCCGGCTACACCTTTCAGCAGACCGATTATGCGGGGCTTTCCGCAAGCAGGAACGATTTCCTGAACAACGACAAGAATATTCAAGTGCTAAACGCCGGGTCAAGTAAGATCAACAACAGCGGCAGCAAAGAATCCTGGGCGATTCAGTCCTACCTGGGGCGTGTCAACTATGATTATAAGAGCCGCTATTTATTGAGCGCCAGTATCCGTGTAGATCAGACTTCCCGGATAGCCGAAAACAACCGGACAGGCGTTTTTCCCGGCGCCTCTGTCGGATGGGTGATTACCGAAGAAGATTTCATGAAAAGCCTCTCGCCGCTTAGTTACCTGAAACTCCGGGCCAGTTGGGGGATATTGGGAAACCAGGATATTGGCGTTTATCCCTATCAAACTACCTTAAATTCGAGCGACCTGTATTATCCTTTTGGCGAGGGAGGGGAAGGAACCACCTATACCGGTGTAGGGCCTACTTCGCTGGGCAATGCCCAATTGTTATGGGAAAAGACCTCTACCGTGGGAGCCGGTTTGGAAGCCTATTTTTTAGAGAATCACCTGACCTTTGTTACGGATGTATATAAACGAAATACCACCAACATTTTGGTTCGGGTTCCTATTTTAGCAACGGCGGGAGTCGATAATTCCCCCTATCAAAACGCGGGAGCCTGTACCAATACGGGTATTGAGTTTTCATTAGGCTACACGAATGCGCCGGATAACCGGCCCTTCACGTACGAGGTGAGCGTAAACTGGACCTTCAACCGGAATAAAGTGACGGAAATACCGGCGCCCATCGTAAACAGTTTCTCGCGCGTAGAAGTCGGGCATTCCATTAACGAGTGGTATGGCTATGTACAGGAAGGCATTTTCCAGACGCAGGAAGAAATTGCCGCCGCACCGACGCAGCCCAATGCGGCTCCGGGAGACATCCGGTACAAAGATTTGAACGGCGACCGGATCATCGATTCAAACGATCAACAGTTCCTGGGGCAGGCCGTAGCTCCGCACAATTTCGGCGGGAATATCTCATTGGCATATCGGAATTTCGATCTGTCCACCAGTTTCTACGGTCAAATCGGAGCTTACCGAAGCATGGATGCCACCGGTTTTGCAATCACTCGCGGCGGCGAACAGACTTCGGCCTGGATGTACCTCCAGCGATGGACGGGGCCGGGGACCAGCAATTACGTCCCGCGCGTAGTGGCCGGGGACCCGAATGACAATTACCGCCGGTCTTCCTTTTGGCTTCGTTCAACGGACTTTTTCAGGCTCCAGAACGCACAGCTCGGATATAATTTTGACAAGCTGCTGACGGGAAAAACTTCGCATGTAATCCGGAAACTGCGTTTCTATATCGCTTCGCAAAATTTGTTTTGCATCAACACCTTTCCGGGTTTTGACCCGGAGCAAGGTATCAACGGGTATCCCATTCCAAGCTCTTTTTATGCCGGCATAAACATCGGATTTTAATCACCCTCAAAAAAAAGAAATTCTCATGAAGAAAATAGTTTTAAGCCTGTCCGTGATTTGTTTTTTCGCTTCATGCAACGACAAATTGGACTTGCAGCCCTACGGGGTCGTATCTACCGACAATTTTTACCAAACGGCTGCGGATGCGGAAAATGCGGTTACGGCTGCCTACAAGTCGTTTCAACTCCTGGACGGACAAAATACCTGGAATACGCGTGCAGGATATACCCCCATGGGGGATATTACCTCGGCCGATGTGCAGGCGCATCCCGATTTGGTGGTTTACTATCAGATACAACAGTGTATCATTCGTCCCAACTCCGAGCAGATTCAAATGCTGTATCAAAGATGTTACAAAGCGCTGCTCTTAGCCAATATCGCGATTGAAAAAATCCCGGACATCCGGATGGACGAAGCGCTCAAGGCACGCTATATGGGCGAATTATACTTTATACGCGGCTTCTGGATGTTCCGTTTAGGCTACATGTATGGAACCGCGCCTTTAGTAAACAAGTCTTTAAGCCTGAGCGAGCTGAATATTCCGAATTCCCTCCGGGAGGCCTCCTACGACCCGGGTAAGAAGGTAAATAATTATACCGTCACGCAAAGCGATTTGTTTGACCAGGCGGAAGCTGATTTCAAATTGGCTTTGCAGCAGGGTTTAGCCGACCGGAATACGGGAGACTTGGCGGGCAGGGCCGACAAGGGGGCGGTGAAAGCCTACCTGGTACAGGTTTACCTCTATCAACACCGCTGGACGGAGGCCAAAGCGCTTTTGGAAGACATCATGTCATACGGCTACCAGCTGCTGGCCGATTATAACGACCTGTTCGACGGAACGCACGATAACAGTACGGAAGCCGTCTTTGAGATACAATATACCGCCTTGAATCAGAAGGGAACGGATAACTTCGGCACGGTGCTCAACGCTCCCAACGGCGACGGGTTCGTGGCCGGGGGAGGCTGGGGATGGACGCGTCCGACCCCCGACTTAGTCAGGGAATATGAAGAGGGAGACCCGCGTTTGGTGGCCTCTATTTTCCGCTTAGGGGAAGACGACTTCTTCGGGCAGATGTTCGTGGACCGGGTAAACGGAACGGGACTGGGCATACGGAAGTGGTGTATCGGGAATCCGCCCAACAACAAAGGCGTGACCATAGACCAGGTCAGTTGGTATAATTCCTGTAACTATACCTTGGTGCGATATGCGGAAGTGTTGCTCTGGTATGCCGAAGTGGTAAACGAACTGGGCGACCGGGCCACGGCAGCCGAATACATAAACAAGCTCAGGGCGCGGACGGCCACCACCACCGACCCGAATACGGTTCATCCGTATGAGATCAAACCCTTACCGCCCGTTCCGGCCTCGTTAAGTTATGAAGAAATGTTCTGGGCCATTGTGCACGAGCGCCGCGTAGAATTTGCTTTTGAAGGGAAATTCGGCTGGGATTTGAGGCGCTGGGGGGTCGCCCGGCAAGCGCTTACAGACCCGGCCCGGTGGCAAAACGAAGTCACGCCGGGATATTTTCAATATAAAGAGGGAAAAGACGAGATTTTCCCGATACCTCAACTCGAAATAGATCGTTCGGACCATGTATTGCAACAAAATCCAGGATATGAACTGTAAACCTGAGTTCGGGAGAAGCCATGTCTTTCAGTCATCGTTTCGTCCCGCAGACTCCATGACCCGGAATTCCGTGGAATTTTTCGTCCCGGAGACTCCGTGGCCCGGAATTCCGTGGAATTTTTCGTCCCGGAGACTCTGTGGCCAAAAATTCCGTGGAATTTTTCATCCCGGAGACTCCGTGGCCAAAAATTCCGTGGAATTTTTCGTCCCGGAGACTCCGTGGCCAAAAATTCCGTGGAATTTTTCATCCCGGAGACTCCGTGGCCAAAAATTCCGTG
>JAISOP010000330.1 GCA_031275525.1 Tannerella sp. | reverse complement strand
TTCGCATTCCTTCAGCCCGAAAATGATTACATACCCCGGTATGCGCACATTTTCGGGCTTTGTACTGCAAAAAACATTTCCCGTAAATTCGGATGGTTTATTTCTTGACAGCTCCTAAGGAGCTGTCAAGAAATAAACCGGATAAAGTCAAGCCTTCCCTTTCAGCAGTCCGATGGTGCGTCCGCGGTCGCCCACGGCGCAGTAGAACATGTACCAGGCGCCGTCTGCGGGGTTGAGGACGAGCGAAACCTTGTGAGCATACTTCCGGTCGAGGCCTGTCGGATGACCGCCGAAGGGATAGAGCGGTTCCGGGTCGGCGGTCCAGTGGAGCAGGTCGCGCGAGAAGGCGACCATGATACTCGCCCCGCCCCGCCCGACACCGAAGTAGAACATCGTCCAGTGGTCGCCGTCGCGAAACACTTTCCCGTCGGAACAGAACTTTTCGTCGTAGCCGCCCGGACGGTTGCGCAGCACCGGGTTGAACGGGTACCGCACCCAGTGCGCCAGGTCGTTCGAGAACGCTACGCCCAGCTGCTCCACCGGCCCCTGTGCCGCGTTGTAGAAGTTGTAGTACGTCCCCTCGTGCTCCACCAGCCAGGGCTGATAGATGCAGTCCTTTTCCCAGGCCCGGCAGTCGCTCTGGTGGACGGAAAGGATCGGCTCGTCCGCCGCCCGCTGCCAGCGGAGGCCGTCGTCGCTCGCGGCCACGCCCTCGTAGCCCGGTCGCAACTCGTAGCCCCCCTGCCGCGGATAGCAGCCGTAGAGCGTCCAGTACTTGCCGTCCCGTTTGCGGAGCGTTCGCGGCGCACGGATGTCCCAGTCTTGATAGAGGTAGGCGCCGATGACGCAGCCGCCGTGGTCAAACGAGCCTTCCGGGCCGAAACCCATCGCCAGCTGCGGGTTTTTCCAGTGAATCAGGTCGTCGCTTTCCACTACGAACGAGTTGTAGCCGGCCTGATTGAATCCGATGAAACTCATGTACCAGAGGCCCGGACGGTCCTCGAGCCGGAAGACGCAGGGAACGTCGTAGTTGCCGAAATCCTCCGCGCCGGGGATCCGGTAGTCTGCCGGGATGACCGGCTCGGGGTGATACGTCCAGCCGCGGAACGGTGCGCTCCAGCGGCGGAGCGTTGCATCATCGACGGGCGCCGCCGATTCGTCCTCCGGCAGCCGTGCCCGTGCCGCCCGCCACGCGCCGCCCGAAGGCAGTACCGGCAGTACCGCGCCGGCGGCCGCCAGGCGGATAAAGTCCCTGCGGCTAAAGGAGGCAGGGGATAAAAAGGAACGGTTCATATTTTCAGTGTGGTTAATCGGTGATTCGAACGGTATGCGAACCGGCCGGGAGCCTGCTCGCATACCGGCTCGTTATTCAGGCGGTAATCGGTTTGTATTTCGGTACCAGCGACTTCATCACCACCCATCCGATCAGGTAGGCGACGGCGCAGATGATGAAAATCATAAAATAGCCCGACGGTTCGCCTTCGAAGCCCAGGAAACGCATCTGTGTCCGGCCCGTATAGTCGAACAACATGCCTGCGCCCTTCTGGATAAAGAAGGAACCGAGTCCGCCGGCCATGCCGCCGATGCCCGTCACCGTCGCAATAGCTCCCTTGGGGAACATGTCGCCCACGGTGGAAAAGAGGTTGGCCGACCATGCCTGGTGCGCCGCCGCAGCGATGCCGATGATCACCACCGGCAGCCAGTAGGAATACCCGCCCAGCGGCTGCGCAAAGAGCGCCAGCAGCGGGAAGAAGGCGAAGATCAGCATGGCGCGCATACGCCCGGCATAGGGATTCATGCCCTTCCGGTCGATAAAGTACGACGGCAGCCATCCGCCGTAGATGGAGATCATGACGATGGTGTAGAGCACGGTCAGCGGCAGCACCTGCGCCGTGCCTTCGATATGGAAAACGGTTTGCAGGTATTTGGGCATCCAGAAGAGGTAGAACCACCAGACGCCGTCGGTCATGAACTTGCCGAAGGCAAAGGCCCACGTCTGCCTGAACCGGAAACACCCGGCAAACGACAACTTTTTCTCCGCCGCTCCGCCGCCCTCCCTTGGGTCCGCCTGCTGGTCCTGCCGGATGTAAGCAAGTTCGGCCTCGTTCACTTTCGCGTTCCGTTCGGGTTTCCGGTAAACGAATACCCAGAATCCCATCCAGACGAATCCCAGCAGGCCGATGATGATAAACGTCGCCTCCCAGCCCCACATCTCGGCAATGTACAGGATGCAGGCCGGCGCCACCATAGCGCCGATGGTGGCGCCGGAGTTAAAGATGCTGGTCGAGAAGGCGCGGTCTTTTTTGGGGAAATATTCGGCCGTGGCCTTGATAGCTGCGGGGAAGTTGCCCGCTTCGCCGAGCGCCAGCACAAAGCGTGCGAAGATGAACAGCATGACGCTCACGCCGACCACCATCGCCCCGTCCCCGATGCCGGAGATCACCTCCCCCGCTTCGGCAAAACCGACCAGCCACTTGCCGGCCAGGAGGCCCGAGGTGGCGATTCCGCAAAAGGCGTGCAGGCAGGCGCCGACCGACCAGATGCCGATCGCCCACAGAAAACCCTTCTTCGTGTCCAGCCAGTCGATAAACTTGCCGGCAAAGAGCATGCTCACCGCGTAGAGGATGGAAAACCAGGCCGTGATATTCCCGTAATCCTCGTTGGTCCATCCGAATTCAGGCCCGATGAATTTGGGCCATGTGAGCGACAGCACCTGCCGGTCCAGGTAATTGATTGTGGTGGCGAAAAACAGCATCGCGCAGATCATCCAGCGATAGTTCGTCATTTTCTCATTTCTCTTCATTCTGTATATTTTAATTGTTATAAAAGCGGTTTAGGGTTGTTTACGGTTGCTTGCCGATGTAGGCGAGCAGGCCGCCGTCCACGTAGAGGATATGCCCGTTCACAAAGTCGGAGGCCGCCGAAGCCAGGAAGATAGCCGGGCCTTCCAGGTCGGCGGTTGTTCCCCAGCGTGCGGCCGGCGTCCTGGCCAGGATGAAGCGGTCGAACGGGTGCGGCGAACCGTCGGGTTGCGGCTGTCGCAGCGGCGCCGTTTGCGGCGTGGCGATGTAGCCCGGGCCGATGCCGTTGCACTGGATATTGTATGCGCCGTACTCGGAAGCCATGTTGCGGGTCAGCATCTTCAGCCCACCCTTGGCCGCCGTGTAAGCCGAGACGGTTTCGCGTCCCAGCTCGCTCATCATCGAGCAAATGTGGATGATTTTGCCGCCCCCCTTTTTCATCATCCCCGGAAGGACGGCCTTGGAGACGATAAACGGCCCGTTGAGGTCGATGTCAATGACCTTGCGAAATTCGGCCGCGCTCATCTCGTGCATGGGGATGCGGCGGATGATACCGGCGTTGTTCACCAGGATGTCCGTCGTACCGACTTCCCGCTCGATCCGGGCCACCATGTCGTTGACCTGCTCCTCGTCGGTCACGTCGCACACGTAGCCGTGCGCCGCAAGGCCCGCCGCGCGATACGCCGACAATCCCTTTTCCAGCAGTTCCCCGTTGATCTCGTTAAACACAATGGTCGCGCCCGCGCCGGCATACGCCGAAGCAATCGCGAACCCGATACCGTAGGATGCGCCGGTCACCAGCGCTACCTTCCCTTTTAGTGAAAATAAATTCTCCATCGTTTCTATTGGTTACATTTTTTTTATTCCGGACAAATGTATTTATTTTCCGGAAATAAAACGGGGAAGGAGGGCATTAAATAAATGCAATACCGCCCTTCCGCTACCTTATCAAAGAGAATTCAAAGATTCAATGATTCAAAAAAAATGAGCCTTTTGAATGATTGAATCTTTGAATCTGCCTGCTTTAGGGAACCTCTAAAAATCCCCAACGCTTCGCTACGCTCCGCAGAAAAGAAGAATTGGTCCGCGAATGCACGCGAATATCCGCGAATCATTTATTCGCGTTCATTTGCGTAATTCGTGGACTGCTGTCGGGGAGTTTCTAACTCCAAACGCTACGCAGAGAAAGGAGAAAGGAGAAAAGTCCGCGAATCATTTTATTCGCGTTCATTCGCGGATATTCGCGGACAACTTTTTTTTTTTGCGGAGCGTAGCGTAGCGCTGGGGGTTTTTAGGGGTTCCCTATATGTTCCGACGAAAACAAATTTGTTTTGGTGAAAACATATATGTTCCGGAGAAAACAAATTTGTTCCGGCGAAAATAGATATGTTCCGGCGAAAATAGATATAATCCGGCCGGATTAGATATAATCTGACGAAATCAGATATAATCCGGCCGGATTAGATATAATCTGACGAAATTAGATATATTCCGGCGAGATTAGATATAATCTGATGAAATTAGATATAATCCGGCGGGATTAGATATAATCTGATGAAATTAGATATAATCCGGCGAGATTAGATATAATCTGACGAAATTAGATATAATCCGGCCAGAAGAGAATGAGCAAGAGAATGAGATAAGGTACGGCGCCGTACAGGACTGGTAAGAGGATCGACACACGGTACGGTTTTATGCCGGACCGGTTCTGTATAGTTCTGTTCCGCCGCGGCCTAAAAGACCTAAGAATCTCAAAGCCATAAACCCCCAAAACCACAAAGCCCTAAAACCATTTTGCGGATATGCCGAAGAATTGCTATCTTCGCGGCCTGGAATTTGAAATTTATAATATCACACAATGATTAACAGGATATTAATCCGCATTAAAGTACTACAGATGGTATATGCCTGCTACCAGAAGGGCGGCGTAGATATAAAGGTAGCCGAAAACGAATTGCTATTAAGTTTGCGAAGGTCGTATGACTTATATTACTATTTCCTGCTATTGATAGTAGAGATCACGCGGCTCCAGGAGCGGCGTCTCGAAACCCGGAAAAATAAATACCGCCCCAGCGAAGAAGAATTAAGCCCAAACACACGCCTGATCGAGAATCGTTTTGCCCGGCAGGTAGAATCCAATGAGACGCTACAGAAATACGTGAAAGACCACGGGATTTCCTGGGTAAACGAAAGCGATTTTGTGAAGCAGATGCTGGAAGTGATACTGGAATCGGACATTTACCGTGACTACCTGGCGTGTTCCGGAGATTCGTACGAAATCGACCGGGAGTTTTGGCGGTCGGTTTTCCGGAAACTGATTTGCGGAAACGAAGCGCTGGAAGAAGCGCTGGAAGGCATGAGTATATACTGGAACGACGACGTGGAGATCATCGAAAGCTTTATCATCAAAACCATCCGGCGTTTTGACGAATCGGCGGGGAGCAAGCAAACCCTGTTACCCATGTACAAGAACGAGGAAGACCGCGAATTTGCCGTCACCCTGTTCCGCCAGGCCCTCTTGCACGGCGACGAATATCGCGAACGCATCGGCTGCCACCTGAAAAACTGGGAATCCGAACGCATCGCCAACATGGACCTGGTCATCATGCAGGTAGCCATAGCCGAAATCCTGCACTTCCCGAAAATCCCCGTCCGCGTCACCTTCAATGAATACATCGACGCCGCCAAGTATTACAGTACCCCCAAAAGCGGCACCTTCATCAACGGTATCCTGGAATCGGTCGTCCGGGATTTAAAAAATGAGAAATCCTTGTTGAAACCATGAGATATTTTGTACCTTTGAGGCCGTTATACATAAACCAATAAACGGAAAAATGAATTTATTACTTGCAACTTTACTTCAAGCCCCCGCAGGGCAACAATCGGAATGGGCAAAATATCAGGGCATCGTCATGATGCTTGCCATCGTAGCCATCTTTTATTTTCTGATGATCCGGCCACAGCAAAAGAAACAGAAAGCCGTCCAGAAAGCGCGTGAAGCGTTGAAGTCGGGCGACAGGGTCGTTACCGCCGGAGGAATCCACGGCCGCATCAAGGAGGTAAGCGAGACAACGATGCTGATTGAAGTAGCCGACGGAGTGCGTATCCGGGTAGATAAAATGTCGATATACGCCTCTTCGGGAGATATCCAATCCAAATAAAAACCCCCGCCATGCTACGACTTGATTCCATTCCGTTCAAGTCGGTTTTTTATCGTCTAAAGGCTTTTTTTCAAAGGCAACAATGGAAGGAAACAGTGATCTTCTTTTTCTTCCTGCTGTTGTCTGCGGGCTTTTGGTACCTGCAAAGTTTGCAGGAAGACATGGAACTGGAACTGTCCCTGCCTGTGAAATACAAAAATGTACCTGCCCATATCACGCTGGCGGACAATCATCCGCAGGCCGTTGTCGTCCGCTTGAAGGACAAGGGACTGGTCATGCTCAGCTACGTATGGCTCTACAAGTTCGCGCCGTTGGAAATCAATCTGAAAAGCCTGAGCGAAGAGGCCGACGGGGAAATCACCGTACCCAGGAAAACCATTGAATCCGGTATTTTGAGGCAGTTGACTTCTTCCACCACCCTACTCGGCTTTGAACCGCAAACCATTGAGGTGCATTATGCGGAACTGGGAAGCAAGGAACTGCCGGTCGTTGCAGACGTCACCGTCTCGCCGGAACCGGGTTTTCAGCAGTCCGGAGACATGAGGGTCACACCCGGCAAAGTGCTCGTGTACGCTAACACGGCCATGCTGGATACGCTGCATGAGTTGCGAACCATTCCCATGGAACTGAAGAATGCAAACCGGACCTGCGAACTGACCCTGCGCCTGCAAAGCATCGCCGGCGTACAGATGGACGAACGCGAAGTCAAAGTGAAAATCCCCGTCGAGGAGTTTACGGAAAAACGGCTGGTGATCCCCATCCTGTGCGAGGGATTGCCGGAAGACTATACACTGCACACGTTTCCGTCGGAGGTTGAAGTGGTCTGCAATGTGCCGGTGTCGCGTTTCGGGGAAGTGGCGGAAAAAGATTTCGAAATACGCATTCCCTTCCGGGAATTTGAAGCCGCCCGCATGATGGGACAACTGGCGGTTCGCCTGAGCAAACGGCCCTCATGGATGAATCCCCCGGCGCTCCATCCGGAGACCGTCGAATTTATCATCGAGCAACATACCGGGTTATGACGACGACCATTGGCATCACCGGAGGCATCGGGAGCGGGAAATCGCTGGTCGTTTCCCTGCTCGAAACCTATGGCATGTCCTCCTACGTCGCCGACAGGGAGAGCAAACGCCTGACGGCTACCCTCCCGGCGATTCGCGAACAACTGACCGCCCTGCTGGGAGAGGACATCTACGACGCAAACGGATTGAACCGTTGCCGGATGGCCTCGCTGATCTTTCACGAACCGTCGCTCCTGGCGCAGGTACATGCGATTATTCATCCGGAAGTAGCCCGTCATTTCCGGGAATGGGTATCGCGGCAGTCGGCCCCGTATGCCGTGCTGGAGTCGGCCATTCTGTTTGAGTCGGGTTTCGACCGGCAGGTAAACTGGCGGGTAACGGTATATGCTCCCGCGTCGCTCCGCCTACAGCGCGTGATGACTCGCGACGGGCTGACGGAAACGGACGTATTGCGCCGGATGAAAAATCAATGGACGGACGAAGTCAAAAAAGCAAAATCCGATTACGTCGTTTTTAACGACGGAAAACAGGCATTAATTCCTCAAATAGAAAGGCTTGTCAAAAGCCTCCCCGGACTGTCCGCCGGCGTGCCGGATATTTTTCCGGACGGGAATGTGCCCTATTAGGCAGAGTTATACTATATTTGCCGTCAAAGGGAAAAAATGAATTTATAAAAAACAGGCATCATGTTGAAAACAATAGTAACGGTATCCGGCAAACCCGGACTTTTTAAAATGATATCACAGGGAAAGGGCCTGATGATTGTCGAGTCGCTGGTCGAAAAGAAACGAATCCCCGTATATTTGAAGGATAAAGTGATTTCGCTGGGCGACATATCCGTTTATACGAATGAATCGGAAGCGCCGCTCTATGAGGTATTAAACGGTGTAAAGGCGAAGGAAAACAGTCAGCCGGTTGCGCTCGAGTTGGTGAACGGGAAACCGGAGGAACTGCGTACTTATATGATGGAAGCTTATCCCGAATTCGACCGCAACCGGGTGTATCCGACGGACATCAAACGCATATTGGGCTGGTATAACCTGTTGCTGAGCATCGGCATTACGGAGTTTGACCCCCAAAAGGATGAAGAGGAAAAGACGAAAACGGAAGACGCCGAGCCGAAGGAAGAATCGAAAAAGACATCCAAAACCGCCGCCACAGTCAAAAAAACGTCCATGACGAAGAAGAACCTGACGGCCAAACCGTCCGTCGGTAAAACGACCCAGCGTACCCGGCAAAAGTAAGTTGCTCCGGCAAAATTTGAAAAGCGGATAACGATAAACTCATGAACGAACAAATCAAGCAAATAGCGGAACGATTGGCCGGACTACGCGACGTACTGGAAATTAGCGTAGAGGAAATAGCCGGCGTATGCAACCTCTCTGTGGACGAATACCTGCGGCTCGAAAGCGGAACCGCAGACATTTCCGTCAGCGTGCTGCACCGGATTGCACAGGCTTACGGCATTGAACTGACCGTACTGATGTTCGGCGACGAGCCGAAAATGAGTTCCTATTTCGTGACGCGCAAAGGCAAGGGCGTCGCGGTGGAACGCACGAAAGCCTACAAGTACCAGTCGCTGGCTGCCGGGTTTACGAAGCGCAAGGCCGACCCGTTTTTAGTGACGGTGCATCCCAAACCGGACAACGAATCGGTGTACCTGAATACGCACACCGGGCAGGAGTACAACTATGTCATCAGTGGCCGGCTGCTTTTCCGGATCAACGGGAAAGACCTGATTCTGGAAGAAGGTGACAGCATATACTTCAATTCCGAGTTGCCGCACGGCATGAAAGCGCTTGACAACCAAACCGTCACTTTCCTTGCCGTCATCCTGTAGCCGGAAAACGGATGACCGAAGAAAATGAATTCGAATAGACTAACCGACAAATAAGGGAATAGGATGCTGGAAAAATTTTTAACAAAAACATCGTTCGACTCGCAAGTTGATTTTATCGCAAATTTTAAAGTAAAGGTGCCGGAAAACTTCAATTACGGCTACGACGTAGTAGATGCCTGGGCGGCGGAAGCGCCGGACAAAAGAGCGCTGTGCTGGACGAACGACCGGGGGGAACATGTTGACTTCACCTTCGCCGACATGAAGGAATATTCTGACCGGACGGCCTCCTGGTTTCGCTCGCTGGGCATCGGCAAGGGCGACATGGTTATGCTGATTCTCAAGCGCCGTCACGAATTTTGGTATTCCATCATTGCCCTGCACAAGCTGGGCGCCATCGTGATTCCCGCCACGCACCTGCTAACCCGGAAAGACATCGTCTATCGCGTCAATGCAGCCGATATCAAGGCGATTGTCTGCGTCGGCGAAGAAT
>JAISOP010000266.1 GCA_031275525.1 Tannerella sp. | reverse complement strand
CCATAGCCATAATCACAATGTAATTTGATTACTTTATCAAAATACTGACGTTGTTTCTTTGTGTGTAAATACATTCTTAACTCTTTTAGAGAGTCAACTTTTTCTAGGGTAAGACACTTGCGCTACGTTCTTTTTCCGTTTCCCCGACGGGGAAATTACCGGCTCTTTACTACATTTTTTTTACCGCAAGGACATAAAGACACAAGGAGAAAGGAAGGACGGCGCCACGCCGGCGTAGGGACATCCGAAGGGCAAGGGCAAGCCCGGCCCCTGTGGTTGCCGCCGACGCAGCCGGGTTGGAGTGATTTTTTCCGAAGCGAAGAAATCACTACATTTACAGCCACTTTAGAGGTGCACCCTTTTATAGAGGTTTGAATTTCGCGATAACTGGACATATTATGCATACGACAACAAAAGAAGATATTGAACGAATCCTGGCCGGCCAGCGTGCTTTTTTCGCTACGCATCAGACGAAAAGCCTTTCGTTCCGGAGGGAACAGCTGAAAAAATTCAAAGCGGCTGTCCGCCGGTATGAGCGCCGGCTGAGCGAGGCCGTCAAAATGGATTTGCACAAATCATACGAAGAGTTTTACCTGACCGAAATCAGTATGGTTTACCAGGAAATAAACAATCATACCAGGCATTTGCGGCGCTGGGCGCGTCCGCAAGCCGTTCCCACGCCCCTGCACCTGTGGCCCTCGAGAAGCCGGATTGTGTATGAGCCGCTGGGTGTTTCGCTGATTATTGCGCCCTGGAACTATCCGTTCCAGTTGCTGATGAATCCCTTAGTGGGCGCGATGGCGGCCGGGTGCTGCGCCGTCCTCAAGTCGTCGCCCTATACGCCGGAAACCGGCCGGGTGATGGGCGACCTGATTGCCGAAACGTTCGACGAACAGTATATCGCCTTCACGCAGGGACATCGCGAGGTGAACGGTTGGCTGCTGCAAGAACGGTTTGACCTGATTTTCTTTACCGGCAGTCCCGCGCTGGGAAAGACGGTGATGCGTGCCGCCGCCGAACATTTGACGCCGGTCATCCTTGAACTGGGCGGCAAAAGCCCCTGCATTGTCGATACCGGCGCCAACCTGAAAGTGGCAGCCCGGCGGATTGCGTGGGGGAAGACCGTCAATGCCGGACAGACGTGCATCGCACCCGATTACCTCTTTGTGCATCAATCGCTCAAGGAGGCTTTCCTGCGGGAGATGAAGTCGGCTATCGAACGCATGTTCGGCCAAAACCCGAAGGAAAGCCCGTATTATGCCCGCATTGTCAACCGGCAAGCCCTGGAACGTCTGCAAGCCCTGATGCAGCAGGGGCAAATCGTTTACGGCGGCGAGGTGGACGAAACCGAACGCTATCTCGCACCCACGCTCATCGACGGTATCCGGGCCGGCGACCCGGTTATGCAGGAAGAAATCTTCGGCCCCAT
This sequence comes from Tannerella sp., assembly GCA_031275525.1. Classification (GTDB taxonomy): domain Bacteria; phylum Bacteroidota; class Bacteroidia; order Bacteroidales; family Tannerellaceae; genus Tannerella. Next base: position 3,378 of record JAISOP010000266.1, on the reverse strand, counting down.
CCTGCCGGTGATCACGTTCGACGACCTCCGGGAAGTGACCGGCTACGTCAACCGGAACGAAAAGCCGCTGGCCTTCTATTACTTCGGCAGCCGCCGGAAGGCAGTGGAAGTCTTGCGGGAAACGACCTCCGGCGGCGGCTGTATCAACGATACGCTGATGCACATCGCCAATCATCACCTGCCCTTTGGAGGCACGGGTCACAGCGGCATGGGTAAATATCACGGACACGACAGTTTCCTTGCTTTCAGCAACCGGCGTGCCCTGACGGATACGCCTTATTGGTTTGACCTGCCGGTGAAGTATGCGCCTTTCAGGTATTTCGACCGGATAAAAAAGTGGCTCGGATAACGCTCCCGGATTCCGCTTTTCCCGCCGTTCTCCTTCCGTTCACTCGCTTTCCTCGTGCGAGAGTTTAATCAAAAGTACCGAATAGTTTTCGACAGAGAGGGTTTGCCGTATTTCGTCGCCCTGGAAATATTCTGTCCGGGAGAGTTCCAGGTCCAGTTCGTCGTTGAGTACGCAGATTTCGACTTTCTTCCGTCCCCGGCCAAGCCCTTTCAACACCAAGTCGTAATAGCGGCTTTTTCCCAGATAGTTTGAAACGAGAACCGTATGGCGGTTGGCGATGACATAGACGCCCTCGTTGCCGCTTCCGGCTTCGACCCGCTCAAGGCCGCGGCGATACAGTTCGCCGTATGCCTTGAATCCGTAGAAGGTCTTTTGCGGATTCCCGAAGCTGTCGAACAGTCCGCAGAATCGCGAGACAGTTTGTGCATCGTAATAGGTCGCAATGTCCAGCGGCAGATCGTTCATATAAATCATGGCCGCTACGACGAACGAGGCACCGACCCTGTTTTTCTGGTACATGCTTATATCACGTGCCAGCAGGGGGTTGCTCCATGCGCCCCACAGGGTGTCCTTCACTTCCTGGTAGCGGGTTTCATGTCCCAGGTAGTTCCATTCGTCGAAGATGCGTTCCGCCGTACCGTATCCGTGTTTCTCAAGCAGGGCGTCGAACTGTCCGGCCAATGCGGAGAGCGCTTCCGGATGACGGAAATACCAGTGGTAGGAGATGAAGTCGAGCGGCAACCGGCGCGCGGCGCAGTATTCGACAAATTGACAGACCGCCTCGTTGTATCCGCTGAAGGCCATGCCGCCCACACGGAGCGTCTCGTCCCAGGCCTTAATCGTCCGCACGGCCGTTTCGTAGAGTTGGCAGACCTGCTCCATCGTTCCGCCCCGCCACATGGAACTCACCTTGTCGTAGCAATTGTCCGGTTCGTTCCATATTTCCCAGTAGCGAATATCCAGGCGAAAGCCGTTTGCCCAGCCGTCGTTGTAGTGACGAATCACGTTCAGGCATATCCGCGCCCATTTTTCGAAATCCTTCGGCGGACGGGCAAAACGTCCTTCCGGCCCCGGATCAATGCTTTCACCCAGCCGGTAGATGGTTCGGGCGCCGGTTTGGTCGATGGCCTGCAACAGGCGGTCGGTGGTGGTGAAATAATAGTTGGCCGGATCGTTTTCGTCGGCCTCGAAGTCGGGAAATATCCTCGAAATATCTACCAGATAACGGGTGTTGGGTCCGTCGGTATCGTGCAGGCGGACGTAGGGTACGCCTATTTCGCGGAAGCGATCGCTCAGGTCTATCCGTGCTTCGTAGCACAGGGGGCCATTCGTCACGCCGTGCACCGGCTTGAGGCGCGTACCCGTCAGGCGTCCGAAATCGACGGTGATACTCGAATCCGGCCCGGCTGCAAGGACCGCCCCCGGATGCGTGTGACAGGCCAGTAAAAGAAGGACGCCGCAGAGGAGCCTTGCCGGCAGGCCAGCCGGATGAAAGGCAAACATTCTATTCATGATTTGAAAATTAATCGGGTGCAAATGTAACATATAAATAGGACAGGAACGCGGAAACGGGGCACGCGGGCACCTTTCCCCGGGGGGACGCGGCCCTTGAGTGGTTGAATTTTTATAACTTTGCGTCTCAAACGAAAGAAAAATGACTCCAAAAGAACGCATTCAGGCTCTGTTGAGCCGTCAGCCGGTGGACCGCCTGCCGGTGGACCTCTGGTGCACGCCGGAGGTGCTGGACACCTTGCGGGCATACGTTTCCCTGCAAGACGAGTTTGCCGTGTACAACGCGCTGGGCCTTGACAAAATCGTGTGGATATTCCCCGGTTACGGCGGCCGTTACTTCGACCCCAACGACAGCGGGGAAATCACCCTCTGGGGCGTTCCCACGCGGATGGTCAAGGCCGGACTGGCCACCTACCAGGAATACATCCATCCGCCGATAGCCTCCTTCGAAACGCCCGCCCAGCTGGCGGCATACCCTTTGTGGCCGAATCCCGACCGGTTCGATTACGCCGGCGCAAAGGCGCTGGCCGACCAAGCGCGGTCGTGGGATTTTGCAACCATCGGGCCATGGCTTTCCCATTTCGAAATCTACTGCCAGATGCGCGGTCTCGAAAACGCCCTGATCGACACCCTGGCCAATCCCGAATTCCTGAATGCCGCCCTGGACCGCATCGAGGTGATTCAAACCGAAATGCTCGAACGGATGCTTTCGGAACTGGGCGACAGGCTGGACCTCGTGTTCATCAGCGACGACATGGGGATGCAGGAAAACCTGCTCATCTCGCTCGAATCGTGGGAAACACATTTCAAGCCGCGGCTGAAACGCTGGTGCAACCTGATTCACCGCTACGGAAAAAAGGTGTTGTACCACACCGACGGCGCTTCGTTTCCCATCATTCCCGGACTGATTGAGTGCGGCGTCGATGTCCTGAATCCCATCCAGCACGTGTGTCAGGGCATGGACATGGCGCGGCTGAAACAGCTTTTCGGAAAAGACTTGATTTTTCACGGCGGCGTCGAAAACCAGCAGGTATTGCCTCGCGGCACGGCGCAGGAGGTTGTCAGCGAAACGCGGAACTGCCTGGAAACGCTCGGCAGCGACGGCGCAGGATACATCTGCTGTTCGTGTCACAACGCGCAAGCCGGTACGCCGGTAGAGAATATCCTCGCCATGATAGAAACGGTGAAAAATTACCCCCTCAAATAATGCCTACAGCTACAGCCTGCCGGAAGTAACGTTTAGATATTCATGGCTGCCAGACGGAATGACCGGCCTGCATCATGTTTTTTTACGGGAAACAGGACTGCCGGTCACTTTCCCGCCGGATATTTTGGTGTTAAGAGCCGGCCCCAGCCGGGAGGTGAAATCGTTCCGGTTTAGGAGTGGATACGATCCTTAGGAGTTGTCAAGAAATAAACCATCCGAATTTACGGGAAATGTTTTTTGCATTACAAAGCCCGAAAATGTGCGCATACCGGGGTATGTAATCATTTTCGGGCTGAAGGAATGCGAAAAA
>JAISOP010000262.1 GCA_031275525.1 Tannerella sp. | reverse complement strand
TTTTTCGCATTCCTTCAGCCCGAAAATGATTACATACCCCGGTATGCGCACATTTTCGGGCTTTGTAATGCAAAAAACATTTCCCGTAAATTCGGATGGTTTATTTCTTGACAACTCCTTATCTGCGATTCATTTCCGCCAGCAGTCGTTTCACCATTTCCGAGATGGCGCGTCCTTCGGCTTTGCCGGAGAGGGCTTTGGAGGCTATACCCATGACCTTGCCCATGTCCGACGGACCGGCGGCGCCTGTCTGTGCAATGATTTTCTTCAATTCACATTCCAGTTCCCCGGCAGAGAGCAACTGCGGAAGGTAGGACTCCATCACACGCACTTGCGCCCATTCCGCGTCGGCCAGGTCTTGACGGTTTTGTCCCGCGTAGATTTGGGCGGCATCCTTGCCCTGTTTTACTAACTTTTGGATGATTTTGAGCGCCGCCTCATCCCTCAGCGTGTCGTTTGCGCCCGGCGCCGTCTTCGCTTCCAGAAAATATTTCTTCACGTTACGTAGCGCTTCCAGTTTTACTTTGTCTTTCGCCAGCATGGCGGCTTTGATGTCATTGCTGATTTGTTCAAATAAGTTCATTTTTTCTCTTGTTTCGTATTCATATTTAAAACCTGATAGATTTGGAAGTTCCCGACGGCGAGGAGGCGGACGGTTTGGCGGAGGAAGTTGCATCCGGCACATTTTTCCTGCGCGCCTCGGCAATCTCTTCCTGCGTGCGGTTGCAGACCGGGTGTTCTTCCAGCCAATGGATGAAGGTGTCGTTGTCCATTTCCTTAGCGGTCAGGATGACGATACGCTCCATCAAATTGTCGGGTTCGTCTTGTAGATTGTAGTACTTTGCGATTCTTTTCCGTATTTCCGCTTCTTTTTTCGCCCTCTCCTCTTTCTCCTTTTCTATCTCTTTTCTATCTTTCTTTTTAGAAATATCATCCCACTCTTCGTCGGTAAGTATATCGTCCACTCCAAATCCGGAAACCAGTACGGTAAATTTGATTGTTTCGCCCAGGGAATCGTCATACGCCAGTCCCCAGATGACCTTGATGTATTTTTCAAATTCATTCATAAAGGTCTGGATATATTTCATCTCCCTAATGCCCAGGTCAAACCGTTTATCGGAACTGGAGGTGATCTGGAAAAGGATTTTTTTGGCATTGACAATATCGTTATAGCTGAGCAGAGGCGCATTGAGGGCGTCCCTGATCGCTGTTTGCAGCCGGTCCTTTCCCTGGCCGTAGCCGGTGCTCACCAGGGCGATGCCGCCGTTTTTCAGGATCGTATTCACGTCGGCAAAATCCAGGTTGATGGTTCCGGTCAGGGTAATCAGTTCCGAGATGCTTTTGGCTGCGACCGTCAGTGTATCGTTGGCCTTGGCAAAGGCTTTACTGACGGAGACATCATCCCTGTCTGCATCGAAGAGACTTCCCCAGTAGAGTTCGAGTTCAATCAGGCGCTCGTTGTTCACGACCAGCAAGGCGTCAACGTTCTTACTCATTTCCGTCACGCCGTCCAGCGCCTGAATGATTTTGTCATATCCTTCAAACCGAAAAGGAATGGTCACAATGCCCACCGTCAGGATGCCCATTTCCCGGGCTATCCTGGCAACCACCGGCGCGGCGCCCGTACCCGTTCCGCCGCCCATGGCGGCTGTGATAAAGGCCATTCGCGTACCGTCGCTCAACATGGAGCGGATTTCCGGCTCACTTTCCAGGGCGGCTTTTTCGGCCATTTGCGGGTCGTTGCCGGCGCCCAGTCCTTTCGTGACACTGGTTCCAAGCACGATTTTGACCGGTACATCCGCATCTTTCATGTGCTGCCAGTCGGTGTTGCACAACACGAACGAGACGTCGTGTATGCCTTCATTGTACATGTGTTTCACCGCGTTGCCGCCGCCGCCGCCTACACCGATCACCTTGATGATTTTCTCCGTTTCCGTCGGGAACTTGAACGGTATGATCTCTCTTAATTTATTATTTTCCTCATTCATCGTTTTTCGATTTTTGCGTGCCTTCGTCTTCTCTATAAAAGTCTTTATCGCTAAACAAGTCTTCGCTTTGCTGTCTTATCCTGTCAATGAATCTGCCCAGTCCGCTTTTTCCCTTGGGAGGATTTGCGGGCCGCGGGTTGCGGGTCCGGCCATCGGGAGAGGGCGGCGGTTTGATTTCCGGTTCGTCCTGTTTGGGAACCACCACCGGCTCCGGGTCTGGGGGTGCAATGTATTGCAAACAGTTTTCCGTACCCTGAATCAACAGGCCGATGGCCGTCATGTAATTGGGGTGGCCGAGCCGGCGCTCGTTTTCCTCCATCCGTTCTTGCCGGATGGTTGCGGAGGTGATCTCCAGTTTGAAGCGCTGACGGAGCAGTTCCGGCAGTTCCTTCAGGTTGGATTCGTTGCCGGCCAGCACGATCCCGGCGCCTAACGAGGCGATGTCGCCGGACAACCGGACACATTCATGTACATTCTCTACGATTTCCTTTACCCGCCCCTCGATGACGGCGTTCAGGCGTCTCGGTTCCACCTCCTGGCCGTTAATGGCGATGGCCCCTTGCGGATAGCCGTTGCTTTTTTCTTTCTCGGCCAGGGAAAGACCATAGCTGCGTTTCAGCCATTCGGCATCCTGTTCCTGTAGTTTCAGTGTTTTCACCAGGTCTCCGATAATCAGCCCGGCGCCCAGGGGAATCACCGACAGGTGTACCAATTCGCTGTGCCGGTAAACGGCGACCGACGTCACGCCGGTATGGAATCCAATCAGTGCGCAACCCGCTTCTTTCTCTTCCCGGCCAAGCGTCGCCTCGGCCAGCGCCAGCGGCGAAACAATCAGCCCGGCCAACTGGAGGCCGGCGCGCTGCACACAATCCATGACGCAGGTTCGAATCGACGGCCGCCCGGTAATCTGTTTGTAACGCGCCTCGATGTACGTGGCGGGAAGCCCTTCCGCCTGTTCGACCCGTTTTCCGTCCACATAATAGACCGGCGGAGCAATCCCCACCACGTCATCCAACTCCGGACGGTATGCGCGACACTGTTCGTCCAGGACTTGGAGGTCGCTTTTCGTAACCGTTGCACCCAGGGAAAGGGATTTCAATTCAGTATGATCGATGGAACGGAGCGATTGCCCGCCGACCCCGACGTACACTTTCCTGATCCGGTAGTCGGGCAATTCGCCGCTAATCCTGTTTTGCAGTTTTTCGACCAGCCGTTTGATCAGCCCGGCAGCCTCTTCCTTGTGATAAATGTTTCCCCGGCGGATGCTGCCGCCGGCTTTTTCCTCCTCTACAGCCAAGACGGAAATCCTTCCGTCTTCGTTTTTCCTACCTGCCATGCCGATAAGGCGGGAGGTTTCTATGTCGATAACGACTATGTAATTTGCTACCATTCTACTCTATTTTTTCGTACAAACGATCTGGTTTTTGTACTTCAAATTGATTGTTTCATACTTTTCCCATCCGGTTTTCGGAATCGCCTGCTCATAGAACAGTTGCAAGCGCTCCATCTTCTCCTCGAAATTTTCGAAACTGCCCAGCAGAATCCGGCAATTACCTATACGCGGAATCAATTCCACTTCCTTTTCCGAATGAACATAAATCTGTTCTACCTGATGATTCCAGAACGTATGTTTCTGCAAAAATAAGGCAAATTTGAACAGCTCCGTGGTCGCGAACGATTTTTGTATTTTCCCGCCGGCTACCGGTAAACGGGTGGCATAGCGATAATTCGCCGACATGGTCCGTCCCAGATCGTCGATGTAATAGCTTCCCTTGCCATCGAATACCCGCAAAATGGGCGCCTTCTGTGTGATTTCGATTTTCACCTTGCCCGATGCCGTTTTATAGGCGTTGACCGTCGCGACCAGTTCGTTTTTGGCTACCACCTTTTCGATGCTGTCCGTATTAATCCGGTGGACAGGCCGTCCGACCGGATGAAGTCGCGCGTTTTTCAGCAGGGCGACGACTTCCCTTTCGCGCAGGAACGCTCTGTCCACACTGTCGCGGATGACTACCACCAGGCTGCGACAAACCGTTTGCTCCTCGGACGACTCCCGGATGAAAAGGGTGAAGATCAGGCAACCCAGCAAAACGACGGCAAGGACGACGGACAGGATACGCTTCATTTGTTTTCGAGGATTTGTTTAACAGGTTCGACCAGGCGGTCGATGTCGCCGGCGCCGAGCATCAGGACGACCTCGTAGGTGCCGGCGGCCAGGAGCGCCGGCAAGTGTGTTTTCGTACAGCGTGTTTTTTCCGGAATCCTCACCCGGTCGAAGATCAATTGAGAGGTGACGCCCGGAATCGGCTCCTCGCGGGCCGGGTAAATGTCCAGCAAAATCAGTTCGTCCAGCAGCGAAAGGCTTCCGGCAAAGTCCGCCGCAAAGTCGCGCGTCCGGGTGTACAGGTGCGGCTGGAAAACGCCGGTCACTTTCCGTCCGGCGTAAAGTTCCTTTACAGACAGGATACTGTTTTTCAATTCTTCCGGATGATGGGCGTAATCGTCAATCAAGACAATGTGGTCCTTTTGGAGGCGGATGTCAAAACGGCGCTCCACACCGGCATACGATTGTATCGCCGACCGGATTTCATCACCGGAAACGCCGTTCAGCCAAGCTAACGCGATGGCGGCAACGGCATTTTCGACGTTGACTTTGACCGGTACTCCCAGCGAAAGGTGGTCCATGCGCACGGAGGGCGCCACCCAGTCGAAACGGAGTTCCCCGTTACCGATGCGGATGTTTTCCGCATGAAAGGCGGCGTTTTCATCGGTTGCCGAATAGGTATAGGCCCTGACGCCGGCTTGCAGGCGAGGCGTGAAGTGGAGGCCGGACTTCAGGATCAAGACGCCTCCCGGACGAATCAGCGACGTGAAAATTTCAAAGCTTTCCCGGTAGGCCTCGACGGTGTGGTAAATATCCAGGTGGTCGGGATCGACATAGGTAACAACGGCCATCCAGGGCGAAAGGTGATGAAAGGAACGGTCGTATTCGTCGGCCTCAATCACCGTCAGGTCGGAATGTTTGGAGAGCATCAGGTTACTGCCCGTGTTTTTCAGGATACCCCCCAGGAAGGCGTTGCAGCCCACGGCAGACTGTTGCAGGAGATAGGCTGCCATGGAGGAGGTAGTCGTTTTCCCGTGTGTTCCGGCGATACACAGCGCCCGTTCCGAACGGGTGATCAGTCCCAGCGCCCGGGAACGCTTGAGCACTTCGTAGCCTTGC
>JAISOP010000259.1 GCA_031275525.1 Tannerella sp. | reverse complement strand
TTTTTCGCATTCCTTCAGCCCGAAAATGATTACATACCCCGGTATGCGCACATTTTCGGGCTTTGTAATGCAAAAAACATTTCCCGTAAATTTGGATGGTTTATTCCTTGACAGTTCCTTAGGGAACCTCTAAAAACTCCAAAATCAAGGCTTGCGACGGAGGTAAAAGCGGGGTTTACTGAAATAAATGGGCGTTTTGCCGGCGGAGCGAGTCGTAGCGTTTGGGGTTTTTAGGGATTCCCTTGTCTGGATGGGGACAGGTGGGTGTGATATATATGATTGTTGGAAATACAACTTTTTATGTGCTGCCGGTCTTCCCCCCCCTTTCTCCCCGCTGCCCTCTCATAAAAAGTAGTATCTTTACACTCCATTTTTGAACTCAACGTATGACAAAAGGAAACGAAAATGCTTTATATTTGATGCAGTCTCCTAAGGAGGAAGATGATGATGCGGTGGGAATCGTGATGCCGATTCTGATGGACTGCGACCGGGAGGAGGACTTCTCGGAGGGTATGGAGAAGGTGGGTGATTCGCTCCTGATTCTTCCCTTGCGCAACCTGGTACTGTTTCCGGGAGTGGCTGTACCGGTGGTGGCCGGGCGTACCAAATCAATGCAGTTGATACAGATGGCTGTGGAAAAAAAATGTATGCTGGGCGTGATATGCCAGAAGGATACGACGGTGAACGAACCGGGCTTCGACGACCTGTATCACATCGGCGTGGTGTCGGAGGTGGTTCGCGTGCTGGAGTTGCCGGATGGGAGCACGACGGCCATCATCCAAGGACGTAAACGCTTCCGGCTTCACGAACTGACCGATACCGAACCTTTCCTGAAAGGCCGTATCTCCGTCCTTGAAAACAAATGCCCGCGCAAGAACGATCGTGAATTTGACGCCCTGGTCTCGGCCATCAAGGATTTAACGGTCAAAATACTGACCGCCTCCGGCGAACCGCCCAGGGATTTGATTTTGTCTATCCGCAACAACCGGAATGCGCTTTACCTGATTAATTTCTCTTGCTGCAACCTCCTGACCCAGCCGGCCGAAAAACAGGAACTCCTTGCCATCGACGACCTGAAAGACCGGGCCTACCACCTGATGTTTATCCTGAACCGCGAATACCAGTTGATGGAACTCAAGGCGTCGATCCAGATGAAAACGCACGAGGACATCAACAAGCAGCAGAAGGAATATTTCCTCCAGCAGCAAATCAAAAATATCCAGGAGGAATTGGGCGGCAATATCAATGAGATCGAGATAAGGGAGTGGCGCGAGAAGGCGAAACAGAAAAAATGGTCGGCGACGACGGCCGAAGTCTTCGAAAAGGAAGTGAGCAAGTTGGAACGGATCCATCCCCAGTCGCCCGATTACGCAGTGCAGTCGCAGTATGTCCAGACGTTTGTTTCGCTTCCGTGGAACGAATACAGCCGCGACAACTTTAACCTCAAACGGGCACAGCGGATACTGGACCGTGACCATTACGGCATGGAAAAGGTGAAAGACCGGATCGTCGAACACCTGGCCGTGCTGAAACTGAAACAGGATTTGCGTTCGCCTATCATCTGCCTGTACGGTCCTCCCGGCGTGGGGAAGACTTCGCTGGGCAAGTCTGTGGCCGAGGCGCTGAACCGCAAATACGTGCGCATCTCGCTGGGCGGACTGCACGACGAGGCGGAGATTCGCGGCCACCGGCGTACTTACATCGGCGCCATGGCCGGACGAATTATCCAGAACCTGCAAAAGGCGGGAACTTCTAACCCGGTATTTATCCTGGACGAGATCGACAAGGTCGGGCACGACTTCCGGGGTGACCCGGCGTCGGCGCTGCTGGAGGTGCTGGACCCCGAGCAGAACGCCACCTTTCACGACAATTACCTGGATATGGACTTCGACTTGAGCAAGGTCATGTTCATCGCCACTGCCAACAGCCTGGCTCCGATTTCGCAGCCGCTGCTGGACCGGATGGAGCTGATTGAAGTGACCGGCTATATCCTGGAAGAAAAAACGGAGATTGCCATGAAGCATTTAATCCCGAAACAGATGGAGCTACACGGTATCCCGAAACCAAGGGTGAGGCTTCAGCGTGCGACGGTGCACCGGATCGTGGAAGCGTACACGCGCGAAAGCGGCGTGCGCGAACTGGAAAAGAAGATTGCCAAGGTGATGCGCCGGCTGGCCCGGAGGCTGGCTTCGGACGAGCCGTTCCCCGAAATCCTCCGGCCGGAGCATTTGCAGGAATACCTCGGCATGGAGGAATATAGGCGCGACAAATACCAGGGGAATCACTATGCCGGCGTGGTCACCGGCCTGGCCTGGACAGCGGTGGGCGGCGATATTCTTTTCGTCGAATCCAGCCTGAGCAAGGGAAAGGGCGCCAAATTGACCATCACCGGCAATTTGGGCGAGGTGATGAAAGAGTCGGCCGTGCTGGCGCTGGAATACGTCCATGCCCACGCGGAGCAGTTCCGGATCGCGGAAGATATGTTCGAGAGCCGGAACGTACACATTCATGTGCCCGAGGGAGCGATTCCCAAAGATGGCCCCAGCGCGGGGATTACGATGGTCACGTCGCTGGTTTCAAGCTATACTCAACGGAAAGTAAGACCTCATTTAGCCATGACGGGCGAGATTACGCTGCGCGGCAAAGTGCTGCCCGTGGGCGGCATCAAAGAAAAAATCCTTGCAGCCAAACGCGCCGGTATCAGGGACGTCATCCTTTCACAGGCCAACCGCAGGGACATCAGCGAAATCAAGGCGGCCTACCTGGAAGGGCTGACGTTTCATTACGTGGAAAATATCGCGGAAGTCATCCAACTGGCCCTCACCCAGGACCAGGCGGAAATGTAAACCTGTTCAAAGATTCAATATAGGGAACCTCTAAAACTCCCAACGATGCTGTACGGCAAACCGTTGCCGGTAGAGTAAGGAACTGTCAAGGAATAAACCATCCGAATTTACGGGAAATGTTTTTTGCATGACAAAGCCCGAAAATGTGCGCATACCGGGGTATGTAATCATTTTCGGGCTGAAGGAATGCGAAA
>JAISOP010000219.1 GCA_031275525.1 Tannerella sp. | reverse complement strand
AATCGCGCGCATCGTTATGCAACTGCTTACCGCCGGATCGCTGCTGATTATGTTGATCATGGGGGTGGGTTTATATTATAAATCGGCGGATGTCCTGAAAGAAAATTCCGTATGGAGTTTATTAAAAAGTTCGGAATGGAGTCCGTCGACGGGCGAGTTCGGATTTTGGTCGTTCATCGTAAGTTCGGTCTATGTGACGGTTTTATCCGTCGTGATTGCGCTTCCCGTCTCCCTCCTGACGGCGCTGTTCCTGACGGAAAACGCGCGGCCGTGGATAAAAAAAACCGTCTTCCCGGCGCTGGATATTCTGGCGGGCATCCCATCTGTAGTGTACGGTTTGTGGGGGACGCTGATCATCGTGCCTTGGATAGCGGATAGTCTGGGCCCCCGTTTTGTGGACTACACCAGCGGATATACGCTGCTGGCCGGAGGCATCGTACTGAGCGTGATGATTATGCCGTTATTGGTCAGTTTGTTTATCGAGATATTCTCAACCGTTTCCAAAGACCTGAAAGATGCGTCGGCCTCGCTGGGGGCGACGCGCTGGCAGACGTCCCGGTTCATCGTCATCCGGAAGGCTTCCCCCGGCATCATAGCGGCGGTAGTCTTGTCTGTATCCAAAGCGTTCGGCGAGACGCTGGCGGTACTTATGGTTTGCGGAAACAGGGTCGGGACGCCCCATTCGGTATTCGACAGCGTCTATCCGTTGCCGGCTTTGATAGCGAACAACTACGGGGAGATGCTCTCCCTTCCCTTGTACGAGTCGGCGCTTATGTTTGCCGCTTTGGTTATGTTTGTCGTCATCTTCCTGTTTAATGCGGTATCGCGTATTGTCTTACAGCGTGTAGTAAAAAAATTTAAGTTATGAAATACAGGTTCGTAGAAGAAAAGTTTTTTAATCTGTTAATGATACTGGCTATGCTGGTAGTGTTCGGTTTTTTCGCGAGCATCCTCTGGACGATCGCCAAAGCGGGATTTCGTTCGTTAACGTGGGAAATGATCACGCAACTTCCCGGCGGCGGATTCTATCTGGGTAAGGAAGGCGGGATATGGAATGCGGTGGCCGGTTCGCTGATGATCGTTACCGCTTCCGCTTTGCTAGGGTTGATCATCAGTATTCCCATTGTTTTCTATCTCAACGTGTATCTGAAGAAGACCTCCCGGCTGGCCTGGTTCACGCGGCTGTCCTTCGACGTGCTGTTCGGGATCCCGTCGATCGTCTACGGGGCGTTTGCTTTTACGCTCATGATCTTTTTCGGATTGAAAACGTCGCTGTTGGGGGGGATTCTTGTGATCACGCTGCTGATTATCCCGATCTTTGTCCGTTCGATGGACGAGATCGCCCATTCGGTATCCAAAGACCTCCTGGATGCGGTTTACTCGCTGGGCGCTACCCGGCTGGAGGCGTGTAAGGTCGTCGTCCGGCAGATTGCGCCGGGCATTGCGACCGCCACGCTGCTGTCGGTAGGGCGCGCTATCGGTGACGCTGCAGGCGTCCTGTTTACGGCCGGGTTCACGGACAGTATCCCGACGTCGCTCGACCAGCCCGTCGCCACGTTGCCCCTGGCCGTTTTCTTTCAGTTGAGCAGTCCTATCCCCGAAGTGAGGGAACGCGCCTGCGCCGCGGCCTTGCTATTGACCCTCATTGTCCTTCTATTGAGTATTACCGGACGGTTGATTACCGGTTGTTTTTCGAAAAACAGGATGAAGTAACGCTAAAAAACAGTTAGGATGAATGTAAACGACAGGAAATTAAAAGTAATAGCCAGGAATAGCCCCCTTTCGCTTATTCAGGTGAAGGAAGCATTTTCGTCGTTGCCGCCGGTTGAATATGCGTTGACCGGCATCGCCTCTTTCGGCGACAGGCACAAGGAGATTTCACTGATGGACGAAGCTGTCGCCGAAGATTTTTTTACACGCGAACTGGACGAAGCGCTGCTGAACGGGGAGGCGGATGTGGCCGTTCACTCGGCGAAAGATTTACCGTATCCGCTGCCTGCAGGGCTGGAGTTGTATTGCCTGACCGAGGCGGCGACGAAGGTCGATGCTTTGGTTAGCAGGTCGCGGCTACGTCTGGCCGAACTGCCGCCCGGCGCTCGGATCGGCGCCAGCTCGGCCGGGCGCAAAGCCGAAGTGTTGAAGCGGCGTCCCGACCTGATGGTCGTGGGCGTACGGGGGACGATCGAAGAACGCATTGCGCAGGTCGACAGCGGCTATGTGGATGCGCTGGTTGTCGCCGCGTGCGCACTCTCCCGTCTGGGGCTGGAGGGACGCATAGCCGAAGAACTGCCTTTTAAGACGCATCCTCTTCAGGGTTGCCTGGCCGTCGTGGGAAGGGCAGGGAATCCGGCGCTGAAAACCTTTTTCGCCGTGGCCGACATCCGGCGGACGTACGGCAAAGCGACGCTTGTCGGGTTTGGCCCGGGAAACCCGGATTTGCTGACGGTCGGGGGGGAGAAGGCCTTGCAACGGGCCGACGTCATCTTCCACGACGATCTGGTGGATAAGGATTCGCTGGAAAAATACGGCGCCGCGAAGGTGTATGTCGGGAAACGGAGAAACAAACATTTGTATCGTCAGGACGAGATCAACGAACTCGTGTATGAGGCGGCCGTGTCGGGCAAAAATACGGTGCGGCTGAAAGGCGGGGATCCGATGGTGTTTGCCCGCGGGCGGGAAGAGCTGGATTTCCTTAAGAGCCGTTTTGTAGACGTTGCGGTCATTCCCGGAATCTCTTCGGGCACAGCGTTAGCCGCTTGTACGCACATCCCTTTAACGCACAGGGGTGTGGCGTCGTCCGTCGCCTTCGCGACGGGACATTCGATCGAAAACCTGCCGTTACCCAACGCCGATACGCTGGTTTATTTCATGGCCGGGGCGAACATTTCGGCGATTGCCGGGAAGATGATTGCGGCAGGACGCGCCGCCGCGACGCCGGCGGCGTTAGTGTATAACGTTTCGCTGCCCGGGCAGGAGACGTTTTTCTCTACGTTGGGAGAGTTGCAGTTCTCGGCCATCAAATACCCGGCGCCTCTGCTTGTCGTCGTCGGTGACGTCGTATCGCTCGAAAGCGGAAACGCCGGCAGACGGAAGGCGCTGGCGACCGGCTCTACCTGCGAAACCTGCAACGACAGGTGGCGCCTTGTCACGCATACTCCCCTGATTAAAATACAAAAAGCGGATGTCCGGAAAGTATCGAATCGTCGTCATTGTGAGGAGCGTAGCGACGAAGCAATCCGGGACGCCGCACGAACCTGGAGCGCTTCACCCTTCGGGTTTGCTATGACGGAAAAAAATGACTTTTCAGATGCCCGCCGGATCGTGCGGGAAACAATCGGCTCGTATCAATGGATCATTTTTACGAGCCGTTACGGCGTCCGCTTCTTCTTTGAAATATTGGATGAGCTGTCGTTCGATATCCGCGCTTTAGGAACGCTCAAGATCGCTTCGGTCGGGAAGACGACGACGGCCGAATTAAAGAAATACCGCCTCTATCCGGAAATAGAACCGGCTACGGAATCGGCCGAAGGGCTTGTAGCTTGCTTCAAGGAGGCCGGGATTACAGATAGTTGCATCCTGCTGCCGCGTTCGGACAAAGGCTTGACGTATTTGTCCGACGAACTGCAGGCTTTGGGCAACCGCGTGACGGATGTGACAGTCTATGAAAACGTCTTCAACAGCGAAGCGTCGCGGGTAGATTTGTCGGATTTCCGGGAGATCCTGTTCGCTTCGCCCTCCGGGGTGGACGCCTTCAAACGCCTGTACGGCGCCCTGCCGGAAGGCATCCTGTTGCTTGCAAAAGGAAAAACGACCGAAAACAAATTAAAATCCGAAATATAATGAAACGTTTCAGACCCTACAGGGAAACGCAGGAGATAAGAGACTTGTATGCCGATGTGCCGCAGCTTATTCCCGGTTGCTTTATTTACCCGTATTTTGTGACGGAAGGTTGCGGCCTCCGGCAGGAGATCCCCTCTATGCCGGGCGTGTACCGCTTCTCGATTGACCGGTTGCTGCCCGACGTCGAAGAACTTCCGGCGTTGGGCATCGACAAGATACTGCTTTTCGGCGTCGTCGACGAAAAAGAAAAAGACGAACGGGGCAGCGCCGCTTATCGCGCCGACAATGTCATAAGTCGGGCGGTAAAAGCCGTTAAGGCGCGCTTCCCCGGCATAACGGCGATCACCGACATTTGCCTGTGCGAATACACCTCGCATGGACATTGCGGATTACTCCGCGACCGCGACGTCGACAACGACGCCACCCTGCCGCTGCTGGCCGAGATGGCCTGCCGGCACGCCGCCGCCGGCGCCGATTTCGTCGCGCCTTCGGCCATGATGGACGGACAAGTGAAGGCCATACGAGAGCGCCTGGATCAGGAAAAGCTGCCGGCGAAGATCCTGGCCTACTCGGCCAAATACGCGTCGGCATTCTACGGCCCGTTCCGTGATGCGGCCGCATCGGCGCCGTCGTTCGGCGACCGCAAAACCTACCAGATGGATTTCCGGACGATGCGCCAGGGCCTGGAAGAGATAGCCGCCGACATCGAAGAAGGCGCCGACTGGATCATGGTGAAACCGGCACTGGCCTATCTCGATATCGTATACCGGGCATCGAAACGATTCCCCGCATATCCGTTGGTCGCTTACCAGGTATCGGGCGAGTATGCCATGCTGAAAAACGGCGCCGCTCAAGGCTTCTTCGACGAGACGCGGATCTTTCTCGAAAGCCTGACCGCCATCCGTCGCGCCGGCGCGGATTACATCATATCCTATTACGCCAAAGATTTTGTGAAACGAAACGGATAGAAAAATAAATAGCGTATGATGATCCCGAACCCGTTGAAAGCCGTCACTTTCCCAACTGCGCCTCGCCGCTCTGTGACGCCGGAAACACTCCGGCGCGCTTCGTGCCGGCCAATGACAGATCAGCGTTTCATGATTAGCGCTTACCCCCCCCAGTCGTTGCGAGACTTTCTATTATACAAAACAAACTTTTCCCACGCGGGATAAACTTCCCCGAAAGCTGGGGAGAGATCATACGATATCCATTAAAATAACACATACGGATTATGAGTAAACGTAAATTGACACATTTAAAAGAACTTGAATCGGAATCGGTATACGTCATGCGCGAAGTAGCCGCGCAGTTTGAAAAGCCGGCGCTGCTGTTTTCGGGCGGGAAGGATTCGATCGTAATGGCGCGCCTGGCCTATAAGGCGTTTTATCCGGCTGCGATTCCATTTCCCTTCTTACACATCGATACCGGGCATAATTTTGAAGAGACGATCGCCTACAGGGATAACCTTGTGGAAAAACTCGGAGTGAAACTCATTGTCGGTTCCGTGCAGGAATCAATCGATACGGGCCGTGTGGCGGAAGAAACAGGTGTCAACGCCAGCCGCAACAAACTGCAAACGGTGACCTTGCTCGACGCGCTAGGCAAATACAAGTTTGACGCCGCAATAGGCGGAGCCAGGCGCGACGAGGAAAAAGCGCGCGCCAAGGAACGGTTTTTCTCTCACCGCGACGAGTTCGGACAATGGGATCCCAAGAACCAGCGCCCCGAACTGTGGCATACGTTCAACGG
>JAISOP010000215.1 GCA_031275525.1 Tannerella sp. | reverse complement strand
TATCGAGTCGGAGTTTCCGCCGATTCTCGCGGCGTTTTTCAGACGGGAAAAACGAACGGCATACGCCTCCATCCGCAGTCCGACGCTCGCCATGCCCAAACGGCGGATGAACGTATCTTTTTCCGCCGAGCTGCATGCCGGCGCGACACGCCGGAAACAGACCGTTACGGCTGTCGCTTGCTTGCGGCAGAAGCCGGACACTTTGGATAAGCTGTTGAACTTCGATTCGATCCCGGCGGATTTCCTGCCCTTGGACACTTTCTTGCCCTACGTCGAATCGAAAACGCCGCCTTGTATCGGGGCCTTGTCTTTCCGGGCCGTGCGCAAAGCATCGACGAGCGTCTCTGTTGCCATATCGGCTTCCGCCAGGAGGCGCGGCTTTTATTTTTCATCGCCGCTCCGTTTGACCGGGAGCGGCACGATAAAAACCAAAATCACGGGAAGGGGGCATCCTCATGAAAAAACGAGCGCGTTAGACGACTTTTTGAGATTCGACTCGATTCCGGCGGATTTCGTGCCGCTGGACAGTACCCTCCCTTATCGGGAGGGTCGTTTGTTGTGGAGGTGAGTGAATGGCAAATATTCCGTGGGTGATCGTGGACGTCATGCCGCGCATGATGGTGAAAATCGCTCGTGCTTTGGCCGGAGGCGCCGGAGTAAGTCTTAAAAAATTTCGTGTCGGCTACGGCTGGATAACCGGGACGGCCCCCAATTTTACGCTGCAAACGCCGCCCGCCGACGCCAATGCCGTACCGGGGCAGTTCTACGAAGGCAACCTTTCTTCTTCCACTCTGGCGGCGGACGGGGCAAAGGTAATAACGAAATGCGTCATCCCCATAGCGGCGGTCGGCGAACCGAAGCAGATGTCGGCCATTGTCCTTGTGGACAACGAAAATCAGGTGATCGGCGCGGGATCGTTTCTGCCCGGCTGGGTTGTGCCGGACGGAGAGTTCGAGATCGACTGCGTTCTCGAACTGCAATACGCAAGGGGGAATAACTGATGCCGAGCAGCAGCGCGCAGGACCCTACACAGTGGGTGCAGGTGGATGTCGGATGGCGCGAGGCTTACTCCTCCGCGGGACTCAACCGCAAGCTGGCCGGGGTCCTCCAGACCGGCGTGTACTGGGGATTCGAGGTCGTTCCGGCGACGGGAATGAACGTCAAGATTTACCCCGGCGAGAATCCCGACTATCCGAAAAACGTGGTGGTCGCGGAGTATAACGAGTACTCCCTGACCGGAACGTCGGAGGGAGAGTTTTTGCTTCCCGTCTCCGCGGGATTCAACGGCTGCATCGTCGTCGAGCTTCAATACGCGCTTCAGCATACGTACGCGTCTGTCCGCCTGGTGCAAACGCCGATGGAATCCCACGTCGTTCTGGCGAAACTAAATATACCGAGCAACGCCAAGTCCATTCTGCCCGCCTACATCGACTACGGGCCTCGGCAGGAGGGCAGCCCGGCGCTGATGACGGCGAAGATGTCCCTCCAGGTCATCGCTTTGGAGCGCCACAATCTTGAATTGGCCGGGCGTTTGTCGTTGATCGAACAATGGGCGGCTGCAAAAGGTTACGCGCGTCCCAATACAGGAGGTTAATAAATGGGAAATCTTTCAAACCAAATAGCGGCAATCACGGCGGAAGTGCAAAATCTGGCGACGCTGGTCCAGGCGTTTTTAAACGCCCAGGGGCAAGGCATCGACATCGACCAGATCAAGAACCAGATCAATCAGGTCGTTCAGACCGCTATCGCCAACATCATGGCGCAGCTGGACGGGCTGGATGTGACGGTTCTGCGCTCGGACGTCGATCAGGAAATCATGAACGGCCTCGCGAAAGCGCTTCTTTCGGCGGGGGCGGCGCATAAGGAAATCGAGATATTGACGTCGAAGTACATCCAGCATGGCGAAGCCACGCTGAGATTACGCGGCGTTCAATCGGGATGCGCAGCGACACGTTCCTCCACGGCGACCCGCAACCTCAACCTGTCCGCGGGAGTCGTGTTCGGCGGGCGGCAAATGCTGACGGTCAACACACAGCCGAACGGCACGACAATCCACAACAATCCGGGCAGCGTACCCCAGGTTTGCGAGGTTTATGTCGTCGATAACGGAACGGGGTTTTTGGACTTTCGAACGACCCCTTTCGGCGAGGTAACGCCCGATGCGGGGTGGCCGCTCTATCGCGTCACCGTTCCGGCGGGGAATACCGAGGCCAACGACCAATATCTCGCCAACGTTTCCTTGACGGACATCCGCAAACTGGAGCCGAACTACCCCGTAATCCTGACGGCGGAACCCTTTGTCTACGTCCCTCTGAAATACGCGCTCCCCACCGCGAACTACGCGGTGATCCTCGAAGTAGTCAACACCGATATCGCTTGGGGCGGCGACATCTACACGAAGGATAAAGCCGTGAACGGATTCAAGATCGCGACGAACGGAGACTGCGCGCAATGGCAGGTACGCTGGACCGTGCTTGCCAAGAAAGGAGTGGATTGATCATGAACAGACCGAAATCCATCGCGGTGCAGCCCGCGCCGCATGTCCCCTGGGATGTGCTCGACGGCGTGCTGTTGGTAGGATCCGGCGAGGACCTGGTACGAATCGACCTCGCGGAGCGCCGGACCGACAGCTACGAGACTGTCGATGTTACGCGAGGCCCGGCGGGGCTTGTGGAAGGCATTCACGGCCCCTACGTGTTGTCGGTGGAAATACCCCCTAAGCGACACGAAGGCGACGGCGGTTCCGTCGAGCCTCTGGACATAGCGGCGGTAACGATACACCTGTGGACTACGCGACAGGAAACCGGGGCAGACGCCGAAACCGAGCCCGCGCCCGAATTTTAAAGTTTGAGGGAGGATAAGAAAATGCCTAGCATATGGGTAAAAAACGCTCTGCGTAATGCCGTAGAAGCCGCCAGCGGCGGGAAGGTAACGGTGTTGTTCGACGATAAGGACAATCCTTCGTACATGGTACGTTTTCCCTCGATGACGAACAAAGACCTGTACCGCCAATATTTTGAAGATGACAACGCCTGGAACGCAAGTCCGTTCAAGGCGATTGAGAACGAGGTCCATCCCGCGTTCAAGAAGGACGGGACACAAATCCGGGAATTGCTTATCGGTCAGTACGCGGCTTCCGATTTAGACGGACGAGCCTGCGCATTGCCCGGCGTGGATCCGAGAACCGTCCTCAGTTACGACGCTTCTTTGAGTCGCTGCAAGAACAAGGGCACGGGCTGGACTTTGAATACGATCTGGAATTGGGGATTTATTCAGGCGCTATGTTTGTGCCGAAAATACCAGCCGCGCGGCAACACAAATTACGGCAGGAGCCATGAACTCGCTTGGGAAACGGCGCTCAGGGTGGACGGCGGAGTGGCTGGGAACACGGAAGGCACGCCCCGCACAAAGACCGGAACCGGCCCCGTATCCTGGAGCCACGACGGCACGGAGAGCGGCGTTTATGATCTTGTGGGAAACATTTGGGAATGGGTGACGGGGATGAAACTTGTCGACGGCAAAATCCTGCTCGCCCCCGACAACAATGTCGACCTGGCGGAATCCGGGTGGCTGGACACGGGCGCGAAATTCGACTCGACGGGCGGTACGTCGGACGGCGAGGGTAACGGGGAAGGGACCGGCGATATCGGCGACCCGGTACTTTCCGATGAAATTACCAAGTATACAGGCGTACCGGGCAGCAATACCTACGATAAGGAGGCGTACATCGGGGGCGAAGCGGGATTCAGGAGCCTGACCAAAAAGCCGGGCTTCACCATTCCCGTCGCCCTCGTGCAGGCCGGACTCGCTCCGGTGACGCTGGTCGGCGGCAGCTACGAAACAGGCGCCGCTCTCAAAGGCGCTATCTGGGTCCGTAACTACGGAGAACGGCTCCCCCTCGTGGGCGGCAACTGGCACAGTGGCGCCGCCGCCGGATTGGGCGCTCTGCACTTGGGGGGTCCGCGCTCGTATACGGACTCGAACATAGGCCTTCGCCCCGCTTTTCTTTTGGTTTAATCTGACTTCTGATTTTCTGAATCTCTGCATTTTGTTTTTTGAATATCTTTAACTGACTGAATTACAACTGTAAAGAATAAAGATCTCGGGGCTCCGCCCCAAACCCCGCCAGGGGTCTTGGACCCCTGGACCCCATTTATTTCAAGACAGGAAAAAAACGATGGAAGAACTACTGATAAAGAAAAAACATACGGACATGATGCTGTACGCATATCAGGCGATGACGCACTTTCCGAAAAGCGAACGTTTTGCCCTGTGTGCCGACATCAAACGCGGTATGACAAAAGCCCTCGAACTGATGGTGCGCG
>JAISOP010000095.1 GCA_031275525.1 Tannerella sp. | reverse complement strand
GCCGGCTGCGACATCATCCTCGACGTCTATGAAGACATGATGAAAATAGCCGAAGCCGCGCAGTCCTTCGGCGGCGAACATCCCATGACCCGGGCGCAGATCGACTTTATCGACCACTGGGAGGTTGAAAACTACCGTCGCCGGGTGAGCGCCGGCGGAGCCTCCGGGCGCGTTGAGAATAAAATCATTGTCGTCACCGGCGCCGCACAGGGCTTCGGCGAAGGCATCGCCGGGGGACTGATCCGGGAAGGCGCCCATATCGTGGTGGCCGACCTGAACGAGACGGCCGGCAGGGAGACCGCCGACAACCTCTGCCGCAGGGCGGGAAGCAACCGGGCCATCTTCGTCCAAACAGACGTGTCCGATACGGAAAGCCTCCGCCGGCTGATGTACGAAACGGTGTGTCATTTCGGCGGGCTGGACGTCTTTATCAGCAATGCCGGCGTCTTGCGTGCCGGCGGGCTGGAGGAGATGACACCCGAAGCGTTCGAGTTTGTGACGAAAATCAATTACAACGCCTACTTCTACTGTGCCCGGGCAGCCTCGCGCGTCATGAAGCTGCAAAACCGCTATGCGCCGGGGAACTATGGGGATATTATCCAGGTCAATTCCAAATCGGGGCTGCGCGGTTCAAAGGCCAACTTTGCATACGCCGGCGGGAAGTTCGGCGGACTGGGACTGACGCAGTCCTTCGCACTGGAACTGGCGCCGTACCGCATCAAGGTCAACGCCGTCTGTCCGGGGAATTTCTATGAAGGCCCGCTGTGGTCGAACCCGGACAACGGGCTGTTCCGGCAATACCTGCGTGCGGGCAAGGTGCCGGGGGCCAAGACGGTGGACGAGGTCCGCGCCTACTACATGGCGCAAGTGCCGATGGGCAAGGGCACCGGTCCGGAAGATGTCACCAAAGCCATTCTCTACCTCATCGACCAGACGTGCGAGACCGGCCAGGCGCTCCCCGTCACCGGCGGGCAGGTCATGCTGAACTGAGCGCTCTTTCTTCAACTCTTTAAAACCAAAAGCATGTACAAGGCTTTGCATCAATTGGGGGTATATACCTTGCTGATGGCTAAAACGTTCTCCGTTCCTACGCGGTGGACCATGTTCTTCAAACAGCTGGTACGCGAAATATACAAGCTGGGTGTGGATTCCATCTGGATTGTCGTGATCATCTCCCTGTTTATCGGTACGGTGATTGCCCTCCAGATCTCGCTGAACGTCACCTCGCCGCTGATTCCCAAATTTACCATCGGCTATACAACGCGCGAAATCATCCTGCTGGAGTTCTCCTCCTCCATCATGTGCCTGATCCTGGCCGGCAAGGTGGGCGGCAACATCGCGTCCGAGATCGGCACCATGCGTGTCACCGAACAGATCGACGCTATGGAAATCATGGGTATCAACCCGGCTAATTTCCTGATCCTCCCGAAGATTACCGGGCTGATGCTGTTCATTCCCATCCTGGTGTTCTTCAGCATGGCAACCGGCATCGTCGGCGGCATGGGCGCCAGCTATTTCGGGAACGGCATGACGCCTTCGTCCTTTGAGTTCGGATTGCAGTATTACTTCAACGGATTCTATATCACCTACTCCGTCATCAAATCGGTCGTCTATGCCTTCCTGATAGCCTCCATTGCCGCCAGTTTCGGCTACAACGTCAAGGGCGGTTCGCTGGAAGTGGGAAAGGCCAGCACCAACGCGGTTGTCACCAGCAGCGTCATGATCCTGATGGCCGACGTCGTTCTCACCCACCTCATGCTCATGTAAATGATACAGGTTCATAATGTAACAAAATCGTTCGAGGGACGCATTGTGTTGGACCGGATCGAAGCCATCTTTGAAGCCGGTAAGACAAACCTGATCATCGGGCGTAGCGGTTCGGGCAAGACGGTGATGATGAAAAGCATCGTCGGGCTGCTCCGTCCCGACGCGGGCGAGATATGCTATGACGGGCGCAACATCCTGGCCATGGGGAAAACCGAACTCAAGAGCCTGCGCCGCGAGATGGGTATGCTGTTCCAGGGTTCGGCGCTGTTCGACAGCATGACGGTATTGGAAAACGTGATGTTCCCGCTGGACATGTTCTCGCACGAGGCGGCACGCGACCGCCGTCGCCGGGCCTTGTTCTGCCTGGAACGGGTGAACCTGGCTGATGCCGGCGACCTCTATCCCTCCGAAATCAGCGGGGGAATGATGAAACGTGCCGCCATTGCACGCGCCATCGCCCTGCAACCCAAATACCTGCTCTGTGACGAACCCAACTCGGGGCTTGATCCCAAAACGGCGCTCGTGATCGACGAATTAATTCACAGCATCACCCGGGAATATCATACGACGACCATTATCAATACGCACGACATGAATTCGGTCATGCACATTGGCGAAAACATCATCTTTATCCGCGAAGGCGTCAAGGAATGGCAAGGCTCGAAAGAACAGGTGGTCTCGTCCAACAATGCGGCGCTGAACGACTTTATCTTTGCCTCCGACCTGCTCCGTAAAGCACGCGAACTGGAAGAACGGCAGGCAAGGAAAGGATGAGGGTATCGGCGCTGTTTACTTGCGCCCCTCCCCCCCTTCAATCCAGGTACACCGGCATTTCCGGATGGCGGCGCAGTTCGTCCATCAGCCGGATTTGTTCCGGTAAAATCCGGTCCAGCGAAAGCGGCGGCAATTGGTCCAAGGCAAAAAAGCCCCGGTCAAGAATATCGAATGCCTCGGTAAAAGTTCCGCCCAACCGTTCGCAGAGAATGAAAAACTTGTAGACATAAAACGGGCTGGCCGGATGTGCATGGCAACGCTTATCCATTATGGCAAGCAGGCGTACGGCACGGACTTCCAGGCCGGATTCTTCCCGGGTCTCCTTGACGGCGACTTCCTTCGGCGTGAAACCGACGTCCGCCCATCCGCCCGGCAACGCCCAGCGTCCATCCATCTTCTCCCGCACCAGCAGGATTTCGTCCTTTTCATTGAATACCACCGCCCGGACATCCACCTTGGGTGTGACGTATTCCTTCACGGGAAGGTAACAGGCTTCGATCTCCTCCTCCTGCACGCCGGAGACGACGGCGGTAATCCGGTTGCTGATTTCAACCAGTTCCTTACAGCGTTCGATTTCATACTCGTTGTGTGAATAGCAGAGTCCCGTTTGAGACAGGGCGCGGATGCGTTGCGCCAGCGTAATCAGTTCATTTCCTTTTTGCATGGATTTCATTTCCGTTTTAATGCGCCGTAAAAGTACGACTATTTTTCCGGTTCAACGGCAGGCGGTTTCAAAAAGGGTTCAGGGTGCAAGGCCATCTCATCCAATGATACTGCACACGGCATGGATTTTACCTGATCCGGGAAGCATGTGTTCCCTAAGTTAGGAAGAATAAGTGTTCAGGATTGCGCAGGTTCCAGGGAATTGTTTTTTGGGCGTTTAGGTTTACTGCGCCCCTCAAATCTGCCCGTGTTCGACGAGCAGGACGACACGTTCGGTGAGGGCGTCTTTGCCTGTGGGGTCGTATTCGCTTTTCAGGCTGGCGCCGAACATGCCGGCAAACAGGTTCCAGAATCCGGCGCGGAATCCGCCCAGGTAGGCGGACACCAGATGGTAGCTCGTTTGATTGCATTCGCGGTCAACGAGCTTAATCAGCAGTTTCCCCTGCGAGAGTGTCAGTTTCTTCAGTTCCGGCTTGTATTCCCTGAACAGGTCTTTTTCCATCCGTTTCAGGTGGGCTTCCCGCGCCTTGTTATTCGGGAGCGTCTGGATGTATTCGTAGGTCTCAATCAGCGTGGCATAGACCATTTTGGCATAGGGCAGCGTCCTTTTCACGTCGCGC
This sequence comes from Tannerella sp., assembly GCA_031275525.1. GTDB lineage: Bacteria > Bacteroidota > Bacteroidia > Bacteroidales > Tannerellaceae > Tannerella. The sequence continues at coordinate 3,616 of JAISOP010000095.1, read as the reverse complement.
ACCAGTTTGTCGTATTGCCGGCGTTCCTTGTCGTTCCTGAACTTGAGTTCGGGAAAAACGATGACCGTTGGCAACTGAATCACCGCAATCGTATCTCCTCCGTCCACCTGGGCGGCAAAGTATCCTTCGGGCACCTGCATCCTGATAGCCGGTTTCGCCGGCGACTGTGCAAACCCGTTCACGCCCGCCCCAAGGCAAAGCCCTGCGAATATGACACGGAGAAGATACATGACCTACTTCACTATTTTCATCGACTTGATTTTGATATTCTTCAGGGGGCGGTTATTCTCGTCAACCGGGACAAGTTGCATCTTCTCCACCACATTGATCCCCTTAATCACTTCCCCGAAAATGGTATAGGCGCCGTCTAAATGGGGTGCGCCCCCGTCAATCATGTATGCCTGACGCTGTTCGGGAGTGAGTTTGATCCCATTTTCCGCTTCCATTTTGTCCAACTCGCGTTCCGTAAAATGCTTGCCGGTGACGATGTAGAACTGGGTGGCGGAAGAGGCCCTTTCCGGGTTCGTGTCGTCGCCCGTACGCGCGGCGCAAAGCTGTCCGCGTTTGTGGAAATATTTCGGGAAAACGATTTCGGCCGGAAGGGTATAGTCCAAATCCCCATCGCCCAGTTTCTCGCCGGCCGGCGCATCCTTCGACTTTACGTCGCCCCCCTGTATCATGAACTGCTTGATGACCCGGTGGAAAAGCAGCCCATCGTATTGACGCCCGTTCACCAGTTTGATGAAATTATCCCGGTGCCGGGGCGTATCACTGTAGAGTCGCACCTTGATTTTTCCCATGTCGGTATCAATCAACACGACCGGTTCTTCCCCCTGTGCAAACACGTTCCCCGCACACAGGCAGAAGAGGCACACAAGTGCCGTCACTGTCATTCTTTTCATCACAACCACCTTTCCTGTCTTTTGGATTAGAATAATCTTTCAGGGTATTCCCCAGCATCAACCAGCGCCCGGATTTTGTCAACAACGCTTTGGCGGTCGGCGGCATACGTGACGCCGAACCATTTCGAGGCCGTATCCAGCACTTTCACACGGGCGATGTTTTTTGTCACCAGGTCATTCACCATCAGCGGAATAAAATATTCGCTTTTCGGGTCTCCCGCACGGGTGCGCAGAAATTCCCTGAAATGATCTTCGGAATAAGCGAAATAGTCCGGCGTGAATCCCCACATGTTCATGGAGACCGGCGTGTTTTCTGCCAGCGCCACCTCTTTACCGTTCTCGTCCGTGAACCGGATTTGTCCGTCCACCCGTTGGATGGCCGTCCGTTCAACGACCGACGTCAGGAACCCGTTGCCGTCGGTTTCGCAGACGCCCCGTGCCACCGACCCGCTTTCGCTCAGCGTGTTGCCGAGGCGAAAGCCGACCATGCAATATTCATTCCGTGTGCCGGCAAGCTGCTTCAGCGCTTCGCCCAATACGGCGTAGCTGTCGCGACCGTAGAAATCGTCCGCGTTGACCACAGCAAACGGCTCTTTGATAATGTCCTTGCCCATCAGCACCGCATGATTGGTTCCCCACGGTTTGGTGCGTTCCGGAGGACATACAAAGCCTTCGGGCACCTTATCCGTCGATTGGAACACGACCTCTGCGGGGATATGATGCTCGTACTTGCCCAGGATTTTGTCGCGGAAGTCAGCCTCAAAGTCTTTCCGGATGACAAAAACAACCTTGCCGAATCCACTCCGGATGGCGTCATAGATGGAATAGTCCATAATCGTTTCGCCCGAAGGGCCTAAGCCGTCCAACTGTTTCAGTCCGCCGTAACGGCTTCCCATACCCGCTGCTAATACAAATAATGTAGGTTTCATCTTTATAAAGTCACATTTTGTTTTACCCTGCAAAATTACATGAAAAACTCGGGTTATCCAAGCGCGTGTAATAAAAAGGGTTCATGCTTTTGATTGGAATGGATGACAAAGGGTTGCGCAAAATTCATCGCGCTTCAAAAAAAGAATGAACCCTAATCCGGATTTCGTTCTTTTTATTACCTTTGCACCCGATTACATAATACTTGCCATAGTTGGTAATCCGGTCCCATAGCTCAGTTGGTTAGAGCACCTGACTCATAATCAGGGAGTCCTTGGTTCAAGCCCAAGTGGGACCACAAAAGCAAAACGAAAAATAGTACAAGTCCTTGAAATCAAACAGATTTCAGGGACTTTTCGGAAGAAAAGTCGAATGAGATTACCGCCATCCCCAAGTTATTGGAAGTGTTAGCCCTAAAGGAACGATAGACGCGATGGGTTGTCAGCGGGAAATAGCCGAAAAAATTGAATCAGTCCGCGAAAAGAAAAAAAATTCAGGATAAGACCGTAAACGGGCAGAAAAACAGGATCATCATCAAATAAATAACGACATGAATACATTTGGATTAAAACGGATACTCGCGGGGCTTTTGCTGTGCTCGGCGGCGGGTGCGCAGGAGTGGAAACCGGCAGAGTGGCCGGTGTTGAAGAGTTACGACCGGGAACACCTGTTCCAGGTGGCCTTGCCGCTGGGCGGTATCGGTACGGGAACGGTCTCGCTCGGCGGACGGGGAGAACTCCGCGACTGGGAAATTATGAATGTCCCGGGAAAGAAATACGGTACGGTCACCACCGGCAACAACGCGCCCTTCTTCGCCGTCTATGCGAAGCCGGAGGGAGGAGAGGCTACGACCACCCTCCTCAGCGGGCCGCTCTACACGCATGAATACCTGCACTACGAGGGGCGCCCGGTGAATCACCACGGCCTGCCCCGCTTTGCCGACGCGCGTTTCGACGCCGCCTATCCCTTCGGCCAGGTGCACCTGTCCGACAGCGCGCTGCCGCTCCGGGTCACCCTCAAGGGCTTCAACCCCCTCGTGCCGGGAGACGAGGAGGCGAGCGGTCTGCCCGTGGCCGTGCTGGCCTTCGAGGTCACCAATACCGGCGACCGCCCCCTGGAGGTGGCCGTCTGCGGTTCGATGCGCAACTTTATCGGCAAAGACGGCAGCCGCTTCCGTACTGACTGGAAAGGCGACTTTATCCCCGTCGGCGCCAAGGATAACCGGAACGAATTTCGTCGTACGGGCGACATCCGGGGCATCTATTTCTATTCCGAAGGCGTGGCGCGGGACGATCCCGCCTGGGGAACGATGGCGCTCACGACGCAGTCCGCCGCCGAGGTCACCTGCCGCACCGCCTCCCGTGCCGACGACTGGAGCAATGCCATCCTGGACTTCTGGGACGACTTCGGCGCCGACGGACGCCTGAGCGAACGCCCCCGGCCCGAGGGCGAAGACGATCCCATGGCCTCGCTCGCCGTCCGCAAAACCCTGGGGCCGCGGCAGAAGGAGACGTTCACCTTCTGCCTCACCTGGAGCTTCCCCAACCGGAAAGCCTGGGCCGACCCGCTGGTGGGCAACTGGTACAGCCGGCGCTACCCCGACGCCTGGACGGCGGCGGAGACCATCCTGCCGCGCCTCCCCGAACTCGAGCGGCAGACGCTGGCTTTCGTTAACGCACTGCTGGAGACCACCTGTCCGGACGAGGTCAGGGAGGCCGCGCTTTTCAACCTGGCCGTGCTGCGTTCGCAGACGGTTTTCCGCCTCGCCGACGGCCACCTGATGGGAT
>JAISOP010000120.1 GCA_031275525.1 Tannerella sp. | reverse complement strand
GGGCACGCTCGTGAAAACGCTTTCCGTCCGCGCCGGCGAGACCGCCTCGGCCACCCTGCCCCCCGGCGTCTACATCATCGCATCAGACGGCATCAAACGGAAAATAGTGATTAGTGATTAGTGATTAGTGGGTGAGCCCGCCGGAAATAACATCCCGAAATGGAGAATGGAGAATGATTTTTACGCTCCATTCTCCATTTTCCTTTTTAATGCTTTCTCGAATTCGGCGGCAACTTCAAAGTTCATCAGCCAGTTCGTATGCCGATTTTAATTTGCGTTTCCCTTCGCGGGCTTCTTTTGCTTCGCTGATTCCGCGCCGGATACTCCGGGCTATCCTGTCGGCCTCCTTGTAGGCAAGGAACTTCTTGTATTCACGTTGTGACATGGCAACAGTTATCTTGTCCATCATCCTTTTGTTTTAAAATTTACAGTGCAAAAATACGACAATTCGTTGAGAATCGGAGGCGGCGTTTGAAGCCGTGGAAATGATTCGCGGACCCCGGCCCCCGAATAATCTTTTGACGGTTTCGCCTTTTTTTGGTTTCTTTGTCCTGCTAAACGACTGAAATGATTTGATTATGCTTCCATTTCCACTTGATACGTTTTCTGCCGTCATTCTTCAAAACTCCGAAGGTATCATGCTGATAGCTTCCGTTATTCTGTTTTTCAGCATCTTTGCAGGAAAGGCCGGTTACCGTTTCGGGCTGCCTTCGCTGCTGATTTTCCTGGGCGTGGGTATGCTGTTCGGCAGCGACGGGCTGGGCATTCAGTTCAGCAATCCGGTCATTGCCCAGTTCATCGGTATGCTGGCGCTGACGATTATCCTGTTTTCGGGGGGAATGGATACGAAAATATCCGATGTGCGTCCTGTTTTTGTGCAGGGCGTGATGCTGGCCACCTTCGGCGTGATACTGACGGCTCTTCTCACGGGCGTGTTTGCCTATTACCTGTTCCGGCTGGTGAACGGGACGGAAACGGTTCCCTTTGCCGAAGCGCTGCTGCTGGCGGCGGTGATGTCATCGACCGATTCGGCGTCGGTCTTCGCCATTCTGCGCGGGAAGAAACTGATGCTCAAAGAACGGCTGCAACCGGCGCTCGAGTTGGAAAGCGGCAGCAACGACCCGATGGCTTACCTGCTTACCATCATGCTGATCTCCTATATCCAGTCCGGGGAAGCGGACGTGTGCCGGATAGTCGTCGACCTGTTTTTCGAGATGGGTGTGGGCCTGATTGCCGGCTATCTGCTGGGCCGGCTGCTTGTAGCGCTCATCAACAAGATCAACCTCGACAACTCGTCTTATTACCCGATTCTATTGCTGGCGGGCGCGATTTTTACCTTCGCGGTGACCACGCTCTGCCGGGGGAATGGCTACCTGAGCGTGTATATTGCCGGTCTGGTGGTGGGCGGTTCGCGCATTGTTCACAAGAAAAGCATCGGGACGTTTTTCGATGGCTTCACGTGGCTGTGCCAAATTGTGATGTTCCTCATGCTGGGGCTGCTGGTGAATCCGCACGAACTGCTGCCGGTGGCCCTGGTGGCCATCGCCATCGGGGTGTTTATGACGCTGTTTGCCCGTCCGGCCAGCGTGTTCCTGACGCTGCTCCCGTTCCGGAATTTCTCATTCAAGGGCAAGGCCTACCTTTCCTGGGTGGGGCTGCGCGGCGCGGTCCCCATCATCTTCGCCACCTATCCCCTGACGGCGCAAATCAACAACGCCCACCTGATATTCAACGTGGTGTTCTTCATCACCATCCTCTCGCTGATTGTCCAGGGGATGACGGTCGTCACCGTGGCCAACAAACTCAAACTGGTGATCGAGGATTTGGAACGGAAAGACGTTTTCGGCATCGAGTTGCCGGACGGTATCAAAAGCGCCATGAGCGAAATCGAAATCACTGCCTCCGTCCTGCAACACGGTAACCAACTGATGCAACTGGACCTGCCGGATCATACGCTGGCCGTCATGGTCAAACGCAACGACCACTACTTTATCCCCAAAGGCAATACGATCCTCAAGGAACATGACAAGTTGCTGATGATTTCCGACAATGACGAGGCGCTCCTGCAGGCCTACGCATCGCTGGGCGTCACCCAATATACAATGAAGAAGAATTAAATATTCAAATATTCCTTCATATCCGCTTTTTTTCCCAGGCGGCGAAACGGAAATACAGTGTGCAGCCGGCCAGCAGTACGAGGAAATAAATCAATTCGCAGAGGTAACAGATATGTACGGGCTGACGCAGTTGCACGCCCGCCACATAGACGAAAAGGATATAAACCAGCAGTACGCCGAATTCAATCACAAAAGCCGGACGGGTGTTGCCCGTACCCGACAGACCGTTGAAGACCACATTAGCTGCCGAACAGACCAGCGCCGTAGCCGCAATCACGTACAGCGACGGCACCGAATCCGACAGCAGGGCGGCATCATTCGTGTAGATCGACAGGATGGTTTGGGGGAAAAGACACAAAACCAGCGAAAAACATGCCATGACACCTACTGAAATCCCTGCCAGCCGCCGGATCAGCGGAATGACCTGCGATGCATTGCCTTTTCCCATGATATTACTGACCAGTGTATTGGTCGTTGTGGCGAGCGCATTGACCGGAATAAACATCACCACATAGACGCTGCGGATGATGTTGGCTATGGCCAGTTCACGTTGCCCGAGGCGCTCGACGACGATGAAAAACAGGAAAAAAGTACTCATCGACAGGAACTGTTGCAGCATCATGAAGACGGATATGTTCAATACCTGTTTCAACAAAAGGGGATTGAACGAATGGATGCGGTGCAGCCCGTACTGTTTCCGGTCAACTGTCAGGGCGGTGTAGAACAGGAAAAAAACGACCGAAACGCCTTCGGCTATGACGGAGGCAAGGGCCGCGCCCTGAACGCCCATCCGGGGCAGTCCGGCATGACCGAAAATCAGCAGGTAATCCAGTATGACATTCGTGCCGGCCATCAGCAGCGCATTCCACGTCAGCACCTTGGTACGGGTAATCCCCACGAAGAAGGCCCGGAACATGACGTTCACGAAGGAAAAGAAGAAACCGTACACCCGCCAGTCCAGGAATTCCAGGGTTGCCTTGCGGACGGTCTCCGACGAGATCAGCGTCCGCATGAGGCTGCCGGCCATCAGGCGCGAAAAAAGGAAGATTACCGCCGCCAGGACGGTCAGGAAAAAAATGCCCTGAATCACTACCGGTCCCACCGCCGCGTAGTTGCGTTCGCCGTTGCGCCGGCCAATCATGATTTGCGAGCCGGTACTGAAACCGAAGGCGATGGTGAAGACGCAAATGTAATACAGGCCGCCCATCGCCGAAGCGCCCAGTTCCACTTCGCCCACATGCCCCAGGAAGGCCGTATCCGTTACGTTGATGATGTTTTGCGCCAGCAGACTCAAAAATATCGGATAACTTATTTTCCAGATACGCCTGTTCGTACACATTGGAATACCAGCTGGCTCCGGCTACCGGCCGGTTAAGGGATTTGATTGGTGGCCGTATCGGGGAAAATCACGGTTGGACGGAAATTCGCGGCTTCCTCCGGCTCCATCTGTGCGTAGGAAAGGATGATGATGATGTCGCCGGGCAATACGCGGCGGGCGGCCGCACCGTTCAGGCAAACCACGCCCGACCCGTGTGGGCCTTTGATGACATAGGTCTCGAACCGTTCGCCGTTGTTGTTGTTCAGCACGTGTACTCTCTCGTGCTCAATCAAGTTGGCCGCCTCCATCAACTTTTCATCCAGGGTGATGCTGCCGATGTAGTCCAGGTTGGCCTCCGTCACCGTTACCCGGTGGATTTTCGATTTTAATACTTCGATATACACGTGGTTCAGTTAATTACAAGGATGTTCATTTTTTGTCTCAGGTTCATATTTCACATTGTCTATCAGCCGTACCTCTCCGCAGTAAACGGCAATGCAGCCGACCGGCTCCGCCGATTCGTTCCACTGCCGGATAGGCAAAAGAGTGGTTCCGTCCACAATTTCAAAATATTCCACGCGCAACGGCGGCGACTGATTCAACGTGTTTACTACCCGGTCGATCACCTCGCGCACGCTTTTTCCGGCAGCAAAGGTACGACTTTCTTCCAATGCGGCGGCAATCCGTGGCGCGGTGCGCCGCTGTTCGGCGGTCAGGCGCGCGTTCCGGCTGCTCATGGCCAGTCCGTCCGGTTCCCGGAGAATCGGACAGGCGACGATTTGCACCGGCAAACCCAGTTGCTTCACCATCTCCCGGACGACGGCCACTTGCTGAAAATCCTTTTCGCCGAAATAGGCGCTGTCCGGTTCGACCGCCCGGAACAGTTTGCTCACAATCTGTGCCACGCCGTTGAAATGACCGGGACGGAAAGCGCCCTCCATCCCGTGCGCCACCGCGCCGAGGTTGAACACGCGCCTGTCCGGTTCGGGATACATTTCCGCTTCCGAGGGGGCAAAGACGTAATCGCATCCGCCGGCCGACAGCAGGGCACAGTCCCTCGCCGGCGTACGCGGATAGGCCGCCAGGTCGCGTTGATCGTTAAACTGCGTCGGATTCACAAAAATACTGACCACGCAGACCTCCTTTTCCCTCCGGCAGCGTTCCACCAGGCTCAGGTGCCCGTCGTGCAATGCTCCCATCGTCGGGACAAAGCCAATCCGTTTTCCGGCCTGCCTTTCCCGCGCAAGCGCCTCCCGCAGTGACCGGATTTCCCTTATTACCTTCATTTGAGAATTAAGAATGGAGAATGGAGAATGAATGAGTATTCCTTGAGGTAAGAAAAAAGGGATACAAGGGAGCGCAAAGAGAGTTGCGTTTTGTGTGAAGCGCAGTCCCCCTTCATATTCATTCCCCATTCTTTATGCCCTTTATTTTTGCAGGGCTTTGCGGCAATATTCCACGCATTTTGCCACCTCTTTAACGGCATCCGAACCCTGTGGAATGTCATATTCCAGTTCGATGTCGCAGGTGATCGGCCATTTTTCCTTTTGGATCAATTGAAGTATTTCCTTGACAGGCGTCTGTCCTTGGCCGAAAGGCTGGTTGGTGTCGCGTGGCGTGGCGTCGGGGCCGGTCTTGTCCTTGAGGTGGATACTGGCAATGCGTGCGTGCAGTCTTTGGATCAGTTCGCAGGGGTTTTTTCCGGTTGCCCCGAAATAGTGTCCGGCGTCGAAATTCAGCATCACCCGCGGGCCGACGGCCAGTACGCGGTCGAAACTGAAGCCCGGTTGTCCCGGCTGACCGTGGTTGTGGAAGATGACATACAATTTGTGTTTGTCGGCAAAGGGAGCCAGCCGTTTAGCCGATTCTTCGGAAATTTCCGTTGTGATTCCTTTTGCTCCCAGCGTTTTGCAGACACGGAAGGCGTAGTCGATTTCGGCATCCGACCAGCCCGGGTCACCCAGTTTGAGGATATCGATTTTCACGCCCTTGTCCTTGAACAGCTTTTTGATTTCCTTAAATTTGTCCATCGAAACAGACGTTCTCCAGGCGCGGACGGCAGCCTCGTCCTGGGTGGACGGGATGCCGGCATACTGTTCTACGGCGCCACCCATCAGTTCGACCGAACTGAGTCCCGCCTGTACGGCATAGTCCAGTATGGCCGTGAGCGACTGGTCCGGCATACTCCGGAAACTGTAGGTGATGGTTCCGATTTGGACTCCTGCGAATTTGGAATCGGGTTTGTCGGCGGCCTGTACACCAAAGACAGTCATTGCCGACAGCATGACTGCGCTCATCATTTTCAACATTTTCTTGTTCATCTTGTTAGTTTTTAAAGATTGTAATTGTTTGTGACTAAATTCCAAGGTGTTTGTTTCCTTTGAAAGGGAAAAAACGCTCAAATGTAATAAAAGTACCTCTAACAGCCAAACAGCGCAGAGGGAACGAGAGGGCAAAAACGGCAAGCGGATTCGGATAGGGCGGTTCGGTCAGCCGTTCCGTGAAGAGGCGTCGCCGGCGGACGATTGTTCCAATGCCAGCAGCCATTTTTTAGCCTCCAGTCCGCCGGCGTAGCCGACCGGCCGACCGTCGGCGCCGATGACGCGGTGGCAGGGCGTGAGGATGGAAACCGGGTTACGGTTGTTAGCCCCCCCGACGGCGCGGGCGCCTTTCGGACAGCCGATGGCTTCGGCCACCTGCTTGTAGGAGCGGGTCTGGCCGTAGGGTATCTCCCGGAGCGCCTGCCAGGTACGCAGTTGAAAAGCGGTGCCTTGCGGGGCGAGGGGCAGGTCGAACGTGCGGCGTTGGCCGGCAAAGTATTCGGATAACTGGCGGGCGGCTTCCCGCAGGAGCGGTGTTGGTTCCTGGGCTGTTTCGGCCGGCGCCGGCTGTGTGCCGGCCCACTGGATGTGCGTGATCGCCTTGCCGTTTTCCGCCACGCGCAGTATTCCGGCAGGAGAATGATAGTACATAAAGTTCATCGTCTAATTGGATTATTAAATAATTGATTTTTTGTCTTTTTGAATCTTTGAGGGCTTCCATGGATCATGATCTTTCGCCGGAGATCATGATCTGTCGTCAGGGATCATGATCTGTTGCCAAAGATCATGATCTGTCGCCGGAGATCATGATCTGTCGTCGTAGATCATGATCTTTTGCCGGAGATCATGATCTGTCGCCAAAGATCATGATCTGTCGCCGGAGATCATGATCTGTCGCCAAAGATCATGATCTTTTGCCGGAGATCATGATCTGTCGCCAAAGATCGTGATCTTTCGCCAATTTCCGGGCCTTCACTTCTGGTCTTCTAAGTCTTTTAGGACTTTTAGGTCTTTTAGGGCTTTTAAGCCTCCGGTGGAACCGAACTGCACAGAACCGGTCATGTACAAAACTATACCGCGCAAAGTCGTTTCTTTTTATTCCAGTTCTACTACGGTGATGCCTGCGCCGCCGAACTGGACGTGTTCGTCCTGGAAGTGGCGGATACCGGGGAAGGCGCCCAGGTAGTCGCGAATCAGCCGGCGGAGGATGCCGTTTCCGGTGCCATGCAGGATGCGTACGCGGCGGGCGTCGGTTTGGATGGCGTCGTCGATAAAGTAGGTGACGGCTTGCAGCGCTTCGTCGCCGCGCATACCGCGCACGTCGATGTCTTGTTTGAAGGCCAGTTTCTTTTCGTGCATTTGGTCTGCGGTGTGCTGGCTGATAAAAGTGTTTTTGGGGGTTTCCCTTTTGAGGGCGTTGCGAGAGACTTTCTCCAATTGTTCGATTTTGACGGCGCTCTTGATCATTCCCAGGGCGATGACGGCCTGTTTGCCGTTTAGTTCGAGGATGGTACCGACGGCCTGTTGCCCTTTCAGGCGGACGGTGTCGCCGACGGCCCATGCGGTTGGTTGCTGTGATGGGGGGGCGAGCGGCTTGCCGGGTTTCTTTTTCCGCGCCGGGCGTTCCGGCAGCCGGCGCAGGTGTTCCGCCGGCTGGTCGTCTGCGCCGTCGGTTTGGAGCGAGGCCCTGAAGCCGTCCAGCGTTTGCCGGATGGCACGGGTGCGTTCCTTTTCTGCCTGCGCTTCCCGGATTTCGCGGATGGTGTTTTCGACCTGTGTGTTTGCTTGCGCAAGGATTTGTTCGGCTTGCCGGCGGGCGGCATTCATGATTTCGCGGCGCCGGCTGTCCAGTTCCTCCAGTTCCTGTTCATAGCGGGCGGTTAGTTCTTCCAGGCGCTTTTCCTGCTGCCGGATGCTTTGGCGTTTGTTTTCCCAGTAGCGTTTGTCGCGAACGATGTCTTCCAGGAGTTTGTCTGTTTCGATATATCCGGCGCCCACCTTGGCGGAGGCTTGGGCGATGACCTCTTCCGGGAGTCCGGTTTTGCGTGCGATTTCGAGGGCAAACGAACTGCCCGGCAAACCGGCGGAGAGTTTGAAGAGGGGTTGCATCCGGCGGCGGTCATAGAGCATGGCGCCGTTGAGGACGCCTTCCGTGCGGCCGGCATATTGTTTGAGATTCTGGTAGTGTGTGGTGATGACGCCGAAGCTCCCGTTCCGGTTGAAGTGTTCCAGTAGCGCCTCTGCGATGGCTCCGCCGATCAGGGGTTCCGTTCCGCTGCCGAACTCGTCGATGAGTAGAAGCGTTTGTGCCTGGCTGTTGCGGACGAAATAGTTCATGTGCGTCAGGTGCGAACTGTAGGTGCTCAAATCGTTCTCCAGGCTTTGTTCGTCTCCGATGTCGATCAATATGCGGGAGAATAGCCCCATGCGCGACCGTTCGTGGAGCGGGACGGGCAGTCCGCATTGCATCATGTACTGCAACAGGCCGACCGTTTTCAAACAAACCGACTTGCCGCCGGCGTTCGGGCCGGAGATGACCAGGATACGCCCGTTCCCGTCCAGCGTTATGTCCAGCGGTTCGACGGATTTGTTCTGCTTGCGGTGCGAGAGGTAGAGCAACGGATGCACGGCTGCCGTCCAGTCAATCAGCGGCTGGGCGGCTATGACCGGTTTAATGGCGTGGATTTGCAGGGCAAAGAGCGCTTTGGCGCGAATCAGGTCGATTTCCGCCATCAGGGCATAGGATTGCAGGATGTCCGGCGCGAGCGGGCGAATCTCGTCCGTGAACGCCGTCAGGATACGGACCCTTTCGCGCCGTTCCCGACCTTCCAGTTCCCGGATGCGGTTATTGGCCTCGACCACGGCTTCGGGTTCGATGAAAACCGTCTTGCCGGAAGCCGATTCGTCGTGTATAATCCCACGTATTTTGCGCTTAAAGGCCGGTGCAACGGGAATGACCAGCCGTCCGTCGCGCAGGGTCGGGGCGGCGTCCTTGTCCACCAGTCCTTCCGACTGCGCCGAGCGCAGGATTTGCAGCAGGCTGCGGGAAATGCTGCCCGTTGTGGCGTTCATCTCCCGCCGGATTTGTTGCAGTTCGGGCGAAGCCCCGTCCCTGATTTTCCCGTATTTGTCCAGCAGGGCGTCTAAGCGGCGGATGATATCCGGGAAAACGGGCATTTCGCCCGCCAAGGCCGTCAGGGCGGGACAGGCCGCCGGCGTGTCGTCTGCGGTGCGGAAGAAGCGGACGATGTCGTGAAGGGTTTGCAGGGAGCGCTTGAGGTCAAACAATTCCTGTTCGTCGAGGAACGTGCCTTCCGGACGAATCCGCTTGAGCGGCTGGCGGAGGTCGATGAAATGGTTGGAGGGAAATTCCCGGTCACCCTGAAGGATGCGCATGAACTCGTCCGTCTGCTCCAGTTGGCGGGAGATGAGGTCCGGGCTGTCGGAAAACCGGATGGCTTCCACCCGTTCCTTTCCCGGCGTACTGAGGCATTGGCCGGCAACAAGTTCCCGGATTTGATCGAATCCGACCTTGTATTCAAAGTTTTCGGGATAAATCACAAAACGCCGCCGAGGGTTCAATTCAACTCGATCGTTTTTTCCGAATAGAAAATGGGACGCAGCGTGAACTGCCTTTTCTCGCCGTCCCGCCGGATGACGAACGTACAGGAGGTATTCCCCGAGCGATTCAGGTGCGGTTCAAAGCCGTAGAGGTAGGAGAAAGCCGTCAGGTAGCGTTTGTCGTCGTTAAACGCCTTCGCAATTTGAGTCGCCCGGGCCGGATCCCAGTACATGCAGTCCGTAAAGCCGTTGGCATCCGTGAAGCGGGTACCCTTGTCGCGGAATTTCAGCGTATGGGTAATAAACCGGTGGTAGGCAGCCGTAAATTCCGCTGCCGTATGGTCCATCCGTTTGTTTTCGATCTGTTCGACCAGGTCGCGCGGACGAATCCCCGCTTCCCAGGCCGGCGATACGGGATCGACTGCGGCGATTTCGTTGAGCCGGTTGATGTTGTAGCTCAGTCCGGTGTAGTGGTACGCCTTTTTGGTAAGGATGAACTGGGCGTTCCGGCTGTATTTGACATACGGGAACTGCATACACATCAGCGGGATATGGATCAGGGCATATTCGTTAATAGCGAAAGGAGCGCTCATCAGTTCGTTCGCCTCGCACTCCCACAGGACGCGTCCCGGGATGAAACGCCGGTCGATGAAACGGACGCCTAATTGCAGGAGATATTCGGCCTCGGATTCCGGCGTGGAGGAGGGGTAGAAGGGGAATTTCGTCACCCGGTCGCGGGTGATGTCGTACCGGAACACAGGGGCCTGCGCTTCGGTCTCCTTGCTTTTGCGCCGGAAGTTCGGGTTTTCGCGATATATATAATAGGTATGAACCAGGAAATCGGGTTTGAGCGTATTATATTGGAGACCCTTGGCGGTCAGTTCGGCTTTCAGCGTTTCGTTGAGCGTTTTTTCGATTTTGGCGTTGGCGCTATCTTCCGAGACCGTGAAGTCGAAGGACGTGAAGCGGGAAAAATCAATAGAATCTTCCGTTGTCGTTGTGACAAAGGGGCAAATGAACAGGCGGTTGTGCGTCCTTTCCACGCTATACATGGCAAACGCCTCCGCCAGTTGACTCTCGTTCAGCGCGAGACTGGAATAGCATTCCTTCGTGAGGGGAACCCGCCGGGCGGCGTTGGAAAAATTACTCACCGTCAGTTCAATTTCGAGGCTTTCGGAAGCCGTCAGCAGAGAATCCACGTCATCCGGCGAAAGGTCTTTTACGTTCAAGCCATTAATCTGTTCGATCACGTCGTTTTGCAGAATCCCGGCCAACTCCGCCGGCGACTTCGGATAGACCTTCATAATCACCGGCCGGTCCTTCCCCCAGTGGGCATTGCTACTAAACTCGTAACTGAAACCCAGCCGGCAATTCCTGTCCGTTTGCTGCGCCGGCAAAACCAATATATTACAGATTAGCAGTCCTAATCCAATTGTTTTTTTCATAATGTCATTTCTTTTTTATTACCGAACGCAAAGGTACGACTATTTCTTTTTTCGAGGCGCCAAGAAAAAAGGTCCGCGAATGATTTCCCCCAACGCTACGCTACGCTCCGCAGAAAAAAAGAAAAGGTCTGTCCGCGAATGCACGCGAATATCCGCGAATAAATGATTCGCGTTTGTGCCTGGGTTCTGTGTAGTTCGGTTCCCCCGAGGCCTAAAAGCCCTAAAAGACCCATTTTTTTCCCGTTGTGTTTAGGGTAGCGGGCCAATGGATTGTCGTAGTAATACAAGGAAGAAAAAAAATGAAGGAAGAAACAGCACAGTCGCAAGACGAGATGGATGGGATGCTCCTGTTGCGGTACGTGCGCGGCCTTGCCGCGGAAGCGGAAAAGGCCCGTGTCATGCAGTGGGCGGGGGAGCATCCGGACAACGAAAAGACGCTGCTCGAGGTTGCGCAACTGTATGATGCGCGGCGAACCAAAGAGCGGATGCTACGGCGCAATCCGCAGGAGGCGTTTTATAAAACGCTGGCACGCGGCAAAAGGAAGGCGCGTCGCGTATTCCTGCGGAAACTTTCCGTGGTGGCGGCGTGCGTAGCGCTGGCCGTCTCCCTGGCCGTCAACTACCATCTTGGGTCGCCGCGGGAAACGGAACCGTCCTTCATCACCGTACAGACCCATGCCGGTATGCGTACCACCCTGCATCTCCCGGACGGGACGACGGTTCACCTCAATTCGGCCGGTACGCTGACCTATCCGGCTTCGTTTGGCCCGCAAGAACGCCGGGTGACGCTGAACGGCGAAGGCTATTTCCAGGTGGCCCGCGACGTAAAGCGTCCCTTCATTGTCTCGGTGGAAAGCAAGCGGATGGAAGTGGAAGCGCTGGGTACGGCGTTCAATGTGCAGGCCTACGATTCCGATTCCCTGCTGAAAACCACGCTGGTGGAAGGGAGTGTCCGGTTCGGTGTACAAAGCGAGTCGGGCGTGTGGAAACATACGGTTTTACAACCTTCGGAAAAAGCTGTTTACAACCTGGCGGCGAAAAAATTGCATATCAGCCGAACCAATCCCGCTTATGATACGGCCTGGATCCGGGGACGGCTGATATTCAAGGATACGCCCGTCCCGGAGGTGCTGACCCGGCTGTCGTATTTCTATGACGTAACGTTTGACGTGAATGATACGGTTATTAACCACTACACCTTTACGGGGACGTTTGAAAACCGCCAGTTGTCGCAGGTACTTGACTATTTATCCATCTCCTCGCGCATTGGTTATCAAATCATCCCTTCGGCCGAAGATGACAGCAGGGGCGTCAAACGGACGAAAGTCGTTTTAAGAAAGAAGTAAGAAACCAGACGTCTAATTCCCAAAAACAGCATTGCCTATGGTTATATAATTCAAAGATTCAAGAGTTCAAAGATTCAAAAGCAGGCCTTTCCGCCAAAGCGCTTTCCCCCTCTCCTTGTGGAGAGGGGTTAGGGGAGAGGTAAGTACAAAAAACACACACGGAAGGCTGTTTGCAGCAGCGCTTCCGTATGAAAACAAACATTTTTTTAATTCAATAAGCAAGTAAATATATGAAGAAAAACTTGAATATCATTAGTAGAGTGATGAGATTAACGTGCATACTTTTATTCGCATCCGTTAGTTTCGCCTTTTCGGTCGGCTCTTATGCACAAAACACGTTCATTACCATGAATGTATCCGGCAAAAGCATTGCCGAAGTACTTGAGATGATTGAGAACGAAACGGAATTTAATTTTTACTACAACAGCAAACTGGTCAACACAAACCGGTTAGTATCCGTTCATGTAAAGAATAAGCATGTGTATACAGTACTGGACCAGCTATTCAGCGGTCATGACGTATATTATAAAGTAGTGGATAAGGATGTCATCCTTACGGCCACTGTGGGCGCCGGGGAGGGGATCACCCAGAACCGAATCGGTATTTCCGGAACAGTGGTTGACGCTGCGGGCGAGCCGGTGATCGGCGCCAACGTTGTAGAAAAAGGCCAGCCGGCCAACGGAACGGTCACCGACGTGGACGGGAACTTCTCGCTCACGGTGGCGGCCAACGCCGTACTGCAAATCTCTTTCATCGGTTATACCACACAAGAAATCAGTGCGTTATCCGTGGGGGGGGGGGGAATCCCCTAAAAGTCATATTAATAGAGGACTCCCGGATATTGGATGAAGTGGTGGTTGTGGGGTATGGTACGGCTCGCAAAGGCGACCTCACCGGCGCGATTTCGAGTATCAAAGGCGAGGCTTTAAGCAGTCGTTCCACCCAACAGCTTTCCACCGCCATGCAAGGCCAGATAGCGGGCGTGCAGGTGACGCGCGATAATGGCGGACCGGGCGCTTCGGCTACGATACGCGTACGGGGGATCACGACGCTCTCGAATAACGATCCTTTAGTGATCGTGGACGGAGTGCCTTCGTCGATTAACGATGTCATATCGGCAGATGTGGAAACGATGACCGTGTTGAAGGATGCCGCCTCGGCTTCCATCTATGGATCGCGTGCGGCGGCAGGGGTGATCCTGATTACCACCAAGCGCGCCAAGGATCGCCAGTTCTCGTTCGATTACAACTACGAATACGGTATAGACCGGCCCACGGCAAAGCCTACGAACGGCAACGTGATTGACTGGATGAATGTACAGAACGAAATCAAGTGGAACGACGGTTCGACCGATCCCTATTCCCAATATTCCCAGGAGACGATTGCTTCATGGATGAGTAATCACGCAGCCGACCCTTACCACTATCCCAATACGGACTGGGTGGGTTTAATGCTGAAGAATTCGACTGCACACGAGCAGCACATGTTCAGCGTTTCGGGCGGTACGGAAAAACTGCGTACCAAATCCACCCTCAACTACCAGCGAGGCGATGGCTATTACGAGAACAAATCCTACGAGCGTATAGCCGGACGTATTAACAACGACTATAAGATCACCGATTGGCTTCATGCCAATATCGACCTCGATTTCTCGAAATCAAATGCCATCAGCCCCTCCCAAATCAATGCCGTTTACTGGGCCTACTTAGCCTCTCCTTATTATAGTCCTTATTGGGAAGACGGCCGTTATGCCGATTCGAAGGATGGAGCAAATGGCCTGGCCGGTCTCCGGCAGGGGGGGAGGAATAAAGAAAGCTATTACAAGTTTGGCGGCAAGGCGCAAATTGATCTCACTCCGCTGAAAGGCCTTACCCTGACAGCTATTTTTGCGCCCCGTTACGCTTTCACGAAAGGCAAGAAGTTTTCACGCGCGGTGCCGGTATATTACGAAAACGGTTCGATCACCTATATGCAGGCGCACAAAACGACCAGCCTGGAAGAGAAACGGCAGGATAATAACAGCCAGACCTACCAGTTCTACGGTAATTACCAAAATATCTGGGGGCCTCATTCCTTTAGCGCCATGGTGGGTTACGAGGGCTATTCCTACAGGTGGGAAGAAGAAGGCTCTTCACGCAATAACTACCTGCTTGACACCTATCCTTACCTCAACATCGGGCCTGAAGATTATCAATATAATTCGGGCAAGGCCGGACATAATGCCTACGAATCGGCCTTCGGGCGCCTGATGTATTCCTTTAAAAACAGGTATATGATTCAGGGCAACATCCGTACCGACGGCTCGTCGCGTTTTTCTAAAGACCACCGCTGGGGTACCTTCTACTCGACCTCGGCCGGATGGGTGATGTCGGAAGAACCGTGGTTTAAAACAGACAGGGTGGATTACCTGAAAATACGCGGCTCTATCGGCCAGCTCGGTAACGAACGGATCGGCTCGGAGTTTCCCTACCAGGCTGCTATCAACTTTGGGAACAGTTATATGTACAACCGGTCGTCGCAAACGGTGACGGCCGTGCAGAATGCCGCGCAGTATGATTACGCCTTCGAGAACATTACCTGGGAAACGACTACCACCTACGGCGCCGGACTCGACTTGACGATGCTGAACAACCGTCTGCGCTTCACGGGTGACTACTATTACAAACAGACTTCCGATATGTTGCTCACGCTCGGTTTCCCCTCGTATGCCGGCTTTTCGGCGCCTTCTCAGAACGCCGGGGATATGTACACCAGGGGATGGGAAGTAGAATTAGGCTGGTCGGACACGGTGGGCGAGGTATGGTATAATGTCTCGGCCAACCTGTCGGACTACCGCTCAAAGATGGGTTATCTGGGTGACAAGCGGACCATTGACGGCAACAAGATTTACGAAGAGGGTTCCTACTACTACGAGTGGTTTATGTACCAGACCGACGGTTTGTTCCTCACGGATGCCGACCTCTATGATGCCCAGGGCAACAAATATCCCACGCTGACGGCCAATGACAAGGCGGGGAACATTAAGTATGTCGATGTGGATGGAAACGGCGTCATCAATGCCGACGACAAGGTGCGCCTGGGCAACTCGCTGCCGGAATACATCTACGGGGGTAATCTGGCCGCAGGCTGGAAAGGATTCGACTTCAACCTCTCGTTCCAAGGGGTAGGCCACCAGCGCGTACTCTTTAATTCGGCATGGATTCAGCCGCTGAAAGAGCAGTGGGGCGCCGTTCCTTCTCTGGTACTGGGTAACTATTGGAGCCAGCACAACACGGATGAACAGAACAGCAAAGCCGCATATCCCCGTTTGACCTATACCAATACCACCAATACCTATTCCGGATCGGACTATTGGCTCTTCAACGGCGCCTATTTCCGTGTGAAAAATATCACGCTGGGCTATTCGCTACCCAAGGACCTGCTGGGCAAAATAAGGATCAAGGATATTCGATTCTATGTGAGTGCGAACGACCTGCCGGCCCTCAGCAACTATCCCAAAGGATGGGATCCCGAGGTGGGTACCAACTCAGACTTTATATCAACTTCTTTCCTTTTGGGAGTGAATGTCAAATTTTAAATGCTTACTTGTATGAAAAAAAGATTTATAACGATCAGTATAGTAGTATGGTCTCTTGCGTCCTGTGTGGACCTTGACCTGAGTCCGCTCTCGGAAGGTTCCAGTGGAAACTGGTACTCCTCGCAGCAAGAGATTGAGATGTCGGTGAACGATTTTTACCGTACCGACTTTTTCCCCATCGACCCGATGAACTGGAGCGACGACGTGACGGAGCGCAACAGCACTACCAACGTACAGAACGGCACCATGACGGCAGAGGACGGCACCGTGGCCACCCGCTGGCAAAATTTCTATAAAGGCATTGCACGTGCCCTGCGCCTGCTGAACAATATGGACAATGCCCGTGCGATGGGCATATCGGAAACGGAGATTACGCAATACGAGGGCGAAGCCTGGTTCTATATGGGGTATGCCTACGGGATGCTGGCCTTTCACTGGGGGGATGCCATCCTGGATAAGACGGGCATGACGCTCGAAGAGGCCTACACGATTGAACGTTCGCCCAAAGCCGACGTGCTGGCTTACAGTTACGAATGTTTGGACGAGGCTGCCAGGCGCCTGCCGACCGGTTATGCCGGCATACAGCGTGCCACCAAAGGCGCCGCCCTTGCATTCAAGGCGCGTATCGCTATCCGGAATGGCGATTACGAAACGGCGGCAACGGCTGCCAAGGCTTGTATGGACCTGGGGGTCTATAAACTGCACGACAATTACAGGGATTTGTTTACCGCTTCCTGGTCGGATGAATGGATCTTCTTCTTCCGGGGTGATGTGACCTTGAAAAGATATTACTGGGCGGCCGGTGACGTGCTCAACTGCATCACCCGTCTTGCGGGAGGATGGGGAGGACAGAAGGCGCCTTCCTACGAACTGGTATGCGCTTATCCCTGTATCGACGGCAAACCCATTGACGAGTCTCCGCTTTATAACCCGAAGGACTTTTTCGAGAACCGCGACCCGCGTATGGCCATGACCATTGTGCCTTTTGCTACGGCTCACAACAAGCGTGTGCTCGACGGGACGTATGATCCGGCGGAGTATGCGTGGCTCGGCTACGAATATTCCCCCGACCCGGGCCGGACAACCGTTTACCGCGCTTCGGACGGCGCACAGGTGAGTAACACCGATTCGAAGGCCCGGGCCGAACACGCCTCCTACGACGGTCTCCTGTTTAAAAAGTATATTGACGAATCGTTCCTTGAGAACGGGCGTAACGGGGCGCCGGCCACCTATCCTTATTTGCGTTACGGGGATGTCCTGCTCATGTATGCCGAAGCTATGATTGAACTGGACAGATGTACACAGGAGGTCTTGGACGAGACGGTGAACAAGCTGCGCGAAAGGGCTTATGCCGGTACGGGGATTACCTGCCCGCGCGTCACGCTTACTTCGCAGGCCGCTATGCGTACGATCCTTCGCACCGAACGTTTCATCGAGTTGGCCTGGGAGGGACATCGTTATGCCGATCTGATTCGTTGGAGGCTGGCCGAAAAGGTTTACAATCGTCCCAGTTACTACCTGCGACGCGCATGGTCAGGCTCAGCCTCCTGGGACGGCGATGAAGCTTCCGTATCCGACGAGTATCGTCAGATGATCCGGAATTGGAATGAGGGGAACTATCCTATCGGAGGCATACCGGAGGTGGATGAAAATGGGATCGCCGACATCAGCTATATGGTCGATGCCGGTTATATCGTAGTGGCCAGCGAGCGTAAGTTCAACGCCGAACGCGACTACCTGTGGCCCATACCGGACGCAGACCGCTTGATTAACAAAAACCTCCTCCAAAACCCGAAATGGTAATTAGTGGTTAGTGGTTAGTGGTGAGTGGTTAGTGATAAGCGGTTAGTGATAAACGGGCGTTTTCACTAACCACTCACTACTCACCACTCATGCGTATCCGAGCGAATACGTGTCGCGTATCCGGGCGAATACGTGTTAAGTAACCGAGCGGATCCGCATTAGTAGTGAGTGATGAGTGAAAAACGCCTGCTTGTCACTTATCACTAACCACTAACCACTAACCACTATTTTTTTAGTATGAAGTCAATTCGATTATTGGTATTCGTATGGTGTTTCTGTGCCTGCAACAGGTCAGATCACCGGGACAGCATCAGCGGCATATACCCGCACCTGGCCCACTACAACGACGAAAGGGAATGTGGTCATGGCGCCGTAGTACCCTGGGGGGGATACCTCTGGACCCTCACCTACGGGCCGCACCTGCCCTTCGGGTCGTCCGACAAGCTCTACCGGATTACCCCCGGAC
>JAISOP010000063.1 GCA_031275525.1 Tannerella sp. | reverse complement strand
GGGGGAATTGTTCTACGGGATATACTTCAACCTGTCCGTGTGGTACAAACTGACCGACCGGACCCTCTGGGGCGCCTGCTTCAAGAGTGCGGTGGTGATGGTGATGTTCATCCAGGCGTTCCGCTATGCCTACGAGCCGTTCATTTTTGCCAAAAACAGGGAGACGGATCAGCGTCGCGCTTATGCGATGGCGATGAAGTACTTTGTCATTTTCTCGCTGGCGCTTTTCCTGGGAGTGATGTTTTCTATCGACCTGCTGAAGCATTTCGTGGGGCCGGAATATTATCCGGGTCTGGGCATTGTGCCGGTGGTCATGCTGGGGGAATTGTTCTACGGGATATACTTCAACCTGTCCGTGTGGTACAAACTGACCGACCGGACCCTCTGGGGCGCCTGCTTTTCAGCCATCGGCTGCGTGGCGACCGTCACGATGATTGTCCTCCTGGCGCCGCGCTACGGTTTCATGGCCTGCGCCTGGGCTTCGTTCGCGAGCAACCTGCTGATGATGCTGCTTTCCTATTTCATGGGACAAAGGAAATACCCGGTCGCCTACGACCTGCGCTCGGCCGGGCTGTACGGCCTGCTTGCCGCCGGACTGTACGCGGCCGGCATGTGCCCGTCTATCGGGAACATCTACCTGCGACTCTCCTACCGTACCGCGCTGTGGCTGTTCCTGGCCGGGTTTATCATTAAAAAAGACCTCCCGTTGCGGGAAATCCCCTGGGCCGGTTCCCGCCTGGAGCAGATTAGGAAGAAATATTTCAAACAAAAATAAATAGTGAAAAGAAACTGATGAAACGAGTAAAGAAAGTATGTGCAGCCCTGTTGCTGCTGGTTGGTATGAATTTTGCCCACGCCGATGAGGGTATGTGGGTATTGAAGGAACTGAATGCGCGGAATCTGGCGCGAATGGAGGAACTGGGATTCAACTCGTCCTTTGAACGGTTGTATCATGATTCCCTCCCCTGCGTGGCGAATGCGGTCGTCATTTTTGGCGGCGGCTGTACGGGAATTACCGTCTCCGACGAAGGGCTGATTTTCACGAACCATCATTGCGGATATGGGTCGATTCAAAGGCTGAGCAGTGTCGATCACGATTACCTGAAAGACGGTTTTACCGCTCAAAGCCAGGCGGAGGAATTGCCGGCCGCGGGTCTGAGTGTCCGTTACCTGAAAGAGACCGTCGAGGTGAGCGACCGGATCCTGCCGGAAGTGGCCGCCGTTGACGACGAGGTCAGGCGTGTCTCCCTGGCCGATTCCATCAGCCAGGTTCTTTGCGACTCCATCGAGACGAACGAGTTCCTTACCGCCGAGGTCATACCCTTCTACAGTAACAACAAATACTATCTGGTCGTTTACGAAATCTTCCGCGACGTGCGCCTTGTCTTTGCGCCACCCAGTTCGGTCGGCAAGTTCGGCGGCGATACGGACAACTGGATGTGGCCGCGTCATACGGGCGACTTTTCCGTTTTCCGCGTCTATGCCGGCGCCGATAACCGCCCGGCGGAATATGCGCCCGAAAACTGCCCCTATCGCCCCAAATACGTGGCCGAAGTTTCTTTGCAGGGATACCGGGACCATGATTTTGCCATGACACTGGGTTTCCCGGGAACGACCGAACGGCATCTCTGTTCGTGGGGCGTGGAACAGCGCATCGAAAACATCAACCGTCCGCGCATCGAAGTGCGCGGCATCAAACAGGACATCTGGAAGGAAGCCATGCGTGCCGGCGACGCCGTGCGCATCAAGTATGCCTCCAAGTATGCCGGCAGTTCCAACTACTGGAAAAACTCCATCGGCATGAACCGCGGCCTGGCTAACCTGCACATCATTGAAAGGAAAAAAGAAGAAGAGGCCGCTTTTGCCGCATGGACGGAACAGACGCCCGAACGGCAGGCAACCTACGGCCAGGTGCTGAGCCTGCTGGAGAAGGGATATACTTCCACCCATGAATGCCAGCGATACATGACCTATCTGCTGGAGGCGTTCGCCAACGGGACGGAGGTTTTCCGCCTGGCACGCATGGTGGGCAGCGCCGACGTGAAACACGGCACGGAGGCGGAAATGGAAGAATTGCTAACCTCCCAGTTCCGGCCGTTTTTTAAAGATTATGAGCCGGCCGTTGACCAAAAGGTGCTGGCCGCCATGATGAAGATTGTCAAAGAGCGCGTCCCGCCGGTGTACCTGCCGGACTTTTACAAAGACGTGGACAAGAAATACAAGGGCGATTACGACCGATACGCGGCCGACCTGTTTAAAAAGTCGAAAATCCTGACGTATGACAACGTCGCCGCCCTGCTGAAAGACAAACAGGCGTACGGCAAGATGATGAAGAAGGACCCGGCCATCACCCTGTACCTGTCTGCCCTTTTCGCCCTGTACGACCTCCAGCACCAGGCTTATTCGGCCGGCAGCGAGATCGACAAGGGCGAAAGGCTCTACCTGACCGGACTGAAGGAGATGTATCCCGAACGGGATTTCTATTCGGACGCCAATTTCACCATGCGCCTGAGTTACGGTTCGGTTGGCGGCTACCATCCCTTCGACGCCACGTGGTATGACTACTATTCGACCCAAAAAGGCGTGCTGGAAAAGGAAGATGTGACGGACGACGAGTTCTGGGTGCAGCCGGAAATCATCCACTTGCTCGAAAACAAGGACTTCGCCCCCTACGCCAACGAAAAGGGCGAACTGCAGGTCTGTTTCCTGACCAACAACGACATCACCGGCGGCAATTCGGGCAGTCCCATCTTCGACCGTCATGCCCGTCTGATCGGCCTGGCCTTCGACGGCAACTGGGAGGCCATGAGTGGCGACATTGCCTTTGAACCCGACCTGCAGCGTTGCATCGGCGTGGACATCCGCTACGTGCTCTACCTCATCGACAAGTGGGGCCGCTGTCCGCAACTGATCCAGGAACTGAAACTGGTAAACTAAGTTGCATGTTCCTATCCCTCATCATACCTGTATATAACCGCCCGGACGAAGTGGCGGAACTGCTCGAAAGCCTAACGCTTCAAAGCGCCGGGGGATTTGAAGTGATTATTGTGGAAGACGGTTCGTCCCTTGCCTGCGAAGCCATCGTCCGGGGGTATGCCTGCCGCCTGCCCGTCGCCTATTACCGTATCCCCAACGGAGGACCCGGCCCGGCCCGTAACTACGGGGCGGCCAGGGCCTCGGGGGAATACTTGATTGTGCTGGATTCCGACTGTATCCTGCCGCCCGGTTACATACAGGCCGTATTGGAAGCGTTAAGCACAACAGGCGCGGATGCGTTCGGCGGCCCGGACAGGGCCTCCGCCCACTTTACCCCCCTCCAGAAAGCCATCAACTATGCGATGACCTCCTTCTTCACCACCGGCGGCATACGGGGAGGCAGCAGGAAGGAACTGGACCGGTTTTATCCACGCAGTTTTAATATGGGGATACGCAGGAAGGTGTATGAGGAACTGGGCGGCTTTTCAAAGATGCGTTTCGGCGAAGACATTGATTTCAGTATCCGGATATATGAGGCCGGGTACAAGGTTCGTTTATTTGCGTCCGCGTGGGTGTATCACAAACGCCGGACGGACTGGAAAAAATTCTACCGGCAGGTCTATAACTCCGGCATGGCCCGGATTAACCTGTACAAGAAATATCCCCGTTCCTTAAAACTCGTTCACCTGTTGCCGGGTTTGTTCACGCTGGGGGTGTCGGGCTGTTTGGGCGCGAGTTTTTTTTGCCTGTGGAGCCTTGTCCCGTTAGGGCTTTATGCGGTTTTGGTGTGCACGGACGCCGCACTCCGGAATAAAAGCCTGCGGATAGGCCTCCTTGCCGTTATCGCTTCCTATATACAACTGACGGGATACGGATGCGGTTTCATATCGGGCGTCTGGAACCGCATCCTGTTGGGTAAGGGAGAGCGCTCCGCTTTCGAAAAAACCTTCTATAAATGATTCAAAACAACATGCCGGGGTACAATTCCGGAGGGTTGCACAAAGGGCGCACGGCGCATCCTTCGGGGAACCTCTAAAAACTCCCCAATGCTGCGTTACGCTCGGTCGGCAAAATGCTCATTTACCCACCGTAAACTCCGCTTTTGCCTCGGTTGCAAGCCTTGATTTTGGGGGGGGGGGGAGGGTAGCGGCTCCCATAAGACTATATGGAATAAAAACGGGAAACCCTCTGCGGCAGAAGAAATATATGCAAAGACGCCGTTATACAAAATACCCTGTATCTTTGCCGCAGGTTCAACATAAAAATAAATGTATAAACAAGACCCGATGAAAAATAGAAACTACCTGTCTGCCGGATTACTGCTTGTGCCCCTTGCCTGCGCCGTTTTTGCGTCGCTACGATACAATTACGGGGTACATGCAGCCATACCCGTTGCCTGCGCCGTGCTGGTCGGCTGCCTGTCGCCGAAGCAAATCAGCCGGACCAAATGGCTACTGATAGCCGCCTTCGCCTTCTCCATTGCGGGCGACTGGATGCTGAAACACCGTGGGGGGGATGTCCTGATGTTCGTTTACGGAATCGCCCTGTTCTTCGTCGCCCACGTCGGATTCCTGGCCTTCTGCCTCAAGAACGGGAAAATACAATGGGCGCTGCTGGGGCTGCTGGCGGCGGGATACGGCATGTTTTTCGCCTGGAAACTCCTGCCGGCCATCCCCGACGCCGTCCTGTTGACGGCAGTAGGCTTCTACGTGCTGATTTCCTGCCTTTCGCTGGCGGCGGCGCCCGGACTCCGGCTCCCGTTTCACGCCCGGTGGCTCTTTACCGCCGGCATCGCCTGCATCGTGTTTTCCGACACGCTGATTGCCTGCTGCGAATTTCTGGATATGTGCGGACTGTATCGCCTCCTGATGATGCCGACCTATTATGCGGCGCACATCCTGGTTGCCGCCGCCGTTATCCTCCCTTCTCCCGCATACAAAAATTCAAAGATTCAATAGTTCAATGATTCAAAAGGCTCGTTTTTTTGAATCATTGAATCATTGAATCTTTGAATTCTCTTTTCACCTTCAGAATAATCCGGTGATATGTCCCTCGCTGTCGATGTCGATACGTTCGGAGGCCGGGCTTTCGGGCAGGCCGGGCATTCGCATGATGTCGCCTGTGATGGGGATTAAAAAGCCGGCTCCGGCGGCAATCTCGATTTCCCGCACAGTGATGATAAAGTCTTTCGGGCGTCCGAGCAACTCCGGGTTGTCGGAAAGGGACTTTTGCGTTTTCGCCATGCAGACGGCCAGCCCTTCCAGACCCAGGTCCTTAATCTTCAGCAGATGCGCTTTGGCCTTGGGGGTATAGTCCACGGCTTCCGCGCCGTAGATGGTTCGCGCGATGGTTTCGATTTTCTGTTCGATGCTGTCGTCCAGTTCGTAGAGCGGGCGGAACTGCGTATGACAGGTGGCCGAGCTGTGGACCACCCTCCCGGCCAGTTCGAGCGCCCCCTCGCCCCCCTTGCCCCAGACGTCGGCGATGGATACGGGTACGTCAATCTCTTCACAGAAATGCCTGATGAAATCAAGCTCTTCCGGCGTGTCGCTCGCAAAGCGGTTGATGGCAACCACCGGCGCCAGGTTGAAAATCTTGATGTTCTCGATGTGTTTCTGGAGATTCCCGATACCCTTGCGGAGCATGTCCAAATCGGGTTCGGCAAGCGTTTTCAGCGGTTTCCCGCCGTGGTATTTCAGGGCGCGTACCGTGGCCACAAGCACCACCGCATTGGGCGTCAGCCCGGCCACCCGGCATTTGATGTCCAGGAACTTTTCCGCACCGAGGTCGAACCCGAAACCGGCTTCGGTCACTGTATATTCGCTCAGCGCCAGCGCCGTTTTGGTGGCAATCACCGAGTTGGTACCCTGGGCGATATTGGCAAACGGCCCTCCGTGAATAAAGGCCGGCGTCCCCTCCATGGTCTGCACCAGGTTGGGTTTGATGGCATCCTTGAGCAGGACGGCCATAGCGCCGTGCGCTTTCAGGTCACGCGCATAAACAGGTTTCCGGTCATGCGTGTAGCCGATGAAAATGTTTCCGAGGCGCTCCTTCAAATCGCGGATGTCGTTGGACAGACAGAGGATGGCCATCACCTCGGAAGCGGCCGTGATGTCGAAGCCCGTTTCGCGCGGAATGCCGGAGGTTGTTCCGCCCAGTCCGGCGACGAGTTTCCGCAGCGAACGGTCGTTCATGTCCATCACCCGTTTCCACGAAATGGTACGCAGGTCCAGGCCGAGGGAATGGCGCTTGCTTTGCAGGTTGTTGTCGATCAGCGCGGCCAGGAGGTTGTGCGCCTTTTCGATGGCGGCAAAGTCGCCCGTGAAGTGGAGGTTGATGTCTTCCATCGGGAGCACCTGCGAATAGCCTCCGCCCGTTGCGCCGCCCTTGATGCCGAAGACGGGGCCGAGCGAAGGCTCGCGCAGGACGACGCTGGTTGGCCGGCCGAGGCGGTTCAGGGCCTGCGCCAGGCCGATGGAAACGGTCGTTTTGCCTTCGCCCGCCGGAGTGGGCGAGATGGCGGAAACGAGAATCAGTTTCGGGTCGTCGAAACGGGGCGGAGCGGACTTGTAGGACAGTGGCACCTTGGCCTTGTACTTGCCGTATAGTTCCAAATCCTCCGGGTCGATACCCAGTCGACCGGCGATGGCCGTGATCGGTTGCATCCGTACGGAACGGGCTATCTCAATGTCTGTTTTCATATACTCTTTCATTATTACTATTCAAAAAAACCACTCGCAAGGTACGAAAAAATAGCGGTTAGCGGAATGGAGAATGGAGAATTGAGAATTAGCGGTTAGTGGTTAGTGGTTAGTGGTTAGTGAAAACACCTCTCCCCCGACCCCTCTCCACAAGAGAGGGGGGAGTTGTATCGGTTTACGACGCTTGTTATACTTCTCATTCTCAATTCTCAATTCTCCATTCCCCACTAACCACTAACCACTAACCACTAACCACTATTTTAAAGGCCACTTGTCGGTTGGCGTTCACGGCTGTCAGGATATAGATTCCTGCCGGCAGGGTCAGCAGACGCTGCTCGAGGACGTCCGTCACGCGGAAACGGTCGACCGTCTGTCCGCCGACCGTCGTCAGGGTGCAGTCGTAGCCGTCGAGGCGCTCCAGCCGGAGGGTGCTACCGTTGCAGGAGGCGCGTGGTGCGTCGGCGTCGGGAGCGTCGAGGCCGACGGGTGCGGCGGGCGTGGTGAAGGCCGTCACTTCGGTACGGATCACCTCCGCCCGGCCGCCCGTTTCGCGCACCGTCTCTACGGTGACGGCATACGTGGCGCCGGGCGTGAGGTACGAGAGCGGCACGGCGAGGCTGGCGGCGGCCGCGGCACGCAGCGTCACCCGTCCGTCGGGCGTGACCTTGAGCGTCAGGACGGGCGCCGAACCGGTTGACCTCAGTTCGTAGAGGTGCACCAGGTAGTAGGAGGCGCCGGCGGAGGCGGGGAAGGCCAGCTGCGCC
>JAISOP010000244.1 GCA_031275525.1 Tannerella sp. | reverse complement strand
CTGGTTTCGACCTTCACGAGATAGGTCTGCGCTCCGGCTACCGGGATATTGAGTTCGTTGACGCCGGCGGGTGCGGCGGAGGCGACGAGTGTTCCCGGCATATTGTAAACGTCGATCCGGTCGATCCGCCCGGTGAGCGAACGCACGTGGATGTAACCCGCCGAGGCGCCGACCGTCACCTCCGGACGCAGTTCCTCCGCCGGCCTGTTGCCCACGCCCGTGTACTCCATCCGCAACGCAAAGCGGTCGTTCAGTTCGAGCGTCGATGCGCCCGCCGGCTTCACGGCCGTGAAGGTGTAGGAGTCGGTCTGTTGCAGGCTGATTTCGGTGTCCAGTTCGCGGTCAACCAGGAAGACGTCGTGCCCGAAACCCTCCATGCCCGTAAACTCCAGCCTCACCTCGCCGCTTTCGGGCAGGCGCAGCCCGAGGGCGGTGGTGTGCGTCTGGTAGTCGCCGTCGGCCGAGATAGCCAGCGGCTCGCGCAGGGCGGTCAGGACATAGACGGCCAGCGGCGAGAGGTCGCTGAACAACGCCCGCACGTCTTCATGATCCCGGTATTCGGGCGTGGCCGTGCGGCTGTCGAATTGCAGGGCGGCGTAGGCCGTGCGGTCGCCCTGCAGGGCGCGGACGTGCAGCACGCCGCTCTCCGCCTCCGAGGCAAACAGCACGTAGGAGCCGGACTCGGACCCGGGGACGTTCGTGACCGTCCAGGCGGGCGACATAGATACCGACGAAAGGAGTAGCCCCATCCCTGCCACCAAACTGTTTTTCGCCACAAAGAAGGATTGCAGCGGGGCGATGTATTTCGGCGAGACGATGAAGTCACCCGTCCCGCCGGTGTAGGTGTAGCGCATCCCGTCCGGGTTGTCCGCGAGTTTGACGGCCTTGAAGCCGCTGTTCGTCCGTCCGTCCCAGATTAAATAACCGCTTGTCAGCAGCTTGTTGTTCTGGAGGAAAGAGTCGATACAGAGCCAGGCCAGGTAGGGGTTGACGATCTGCACGAGGTTGTTGTATGCCACGTCGTTGAGCACCGGCAGGAGGTACTGCCCGGAGGCGTTCTGCTCGAGGCCGTCGGTGATGAAGCGGTGGGGAAACGTGCGCGGCGTGGGGTAGGTCTTGTTCGCGGCCGTATAGGAGGTTTCGGGCTGCGGGAAGGTCCAGGAAGACTCCCTGGAAATGTCCGTGCTCGTGACCCGCAGGTTGAAGGCCAGGCCGGGTTTCAGGCTGTCGCCCGGCGATCCGAAGGTGGCGGTAAAGGTGTTTTTCTGCGCCACGCTGCCGACGTTATCCGGGTTGGCACGCTGGAAATAGTTCATCGAAACGTCGCCCCAGTTCGGCTTTCCGTCGGCGCCGTCGAAGTGGTAGTCGCCGGAGTACATGTCGCGTAGCGGGGCCGACCACATGACGAAGCGGTCGCGCTCGGTGGCCTTGAGCTTGAGTTCCACGCGGGCGCTGTCGTAATTCAGCACATGCGGGTTTTTGAACAGGGCGCGGTCATGCAGCGTGATGCGGCGGCACCAGGCCGAGTCGATCAATTCGGGGAAATGCGGCACGTCGGAAAATATATCCACATCCGTGCAGGCCGCGGGCGGCCAGAGTACGGGCGCTTCCCAGCCCTCGGCGTCCTGTTCCACCCAGTTGGCCGGGTTATACCAGTCCGTGTTTACCAGTCCCGTCCAGCGCATCGGTCGCGGATCGGCGCCGGCGGCGTGCACCGCGAGCAGGCCGGGCGGGAAGCCGCCGGCGCGGTTCCAGGGCGCCGCGGCATCCGGCACGCCGGGCTTCACCAGCATGGAATCCTCGCCCGCCGGCATGTCGAACGTATGCGAAGCGCCGGTGTGCAGCAGGGTGGCGGGGTCGGCCACGGCATACCACTCAAACCCGGTGCCGGCGGGGGCTTCCCTGAGCGTGGCCGTGAAGTCGCGGTCGCCGCAGGCCGAAGCGCCGTGTATTTCGTCCAAAATATAGATATAGGCCGTTGCGCGGAACTCGTGGAGCATGCCTGATTCGTTGACCCGGAAGCGGTAAACCAGCGAGTCGATGTGTCCGGGCAGGTTGTTCGTACCGTTGTTCAGGTAGATCAGCTTGCTGTTGCGTCCCGAACCCGAGGCGCAGAGCGTACCGCCCGTGGGCGGCAGCACAACGGAATCCAGCAGGCTGAACGGCCCGGGCGAGAACAGGCCGTCCGGCAGCACGTCGTTGGCCAGCACGTCGATTTCCGTCCAGCGGTATTTCTGCACCGTGCGCGTGTCGTCGTTCATTTGCAAAACCACCTTCCGCCAGATATTGCAGGTATAGACCGAATCGGCTGTCGCGTCTTTAAAGCGTACCGACATGGTAAGGGTGTTCTGGCCGCCGCGAAACGCCGTGGCCGGGAAAGACAGCGTCTTCATCGTCGCACTGGGATCCTCCGCAATCGACGAATACAGGAGGCCGTTTATCCGCCAGGCAATGTCGGTAAATGTCTGCTCCACGGTTCGCTTGACGACGATCTCGTCTCCCGTTTGGAACGTGTGCGTCAGTTCCGACGTATTCTCATAATAGATATCGTTGTTCGTCTCTTTCTCCTTGACCGTGAAGTAACATTGGAGGTTGTAGGCGCCGGCGCCGGCCAGGTAGCCGTAGGTTTCCGCCCCCCCGTATCCGTACATGTAAGCCAGGAATCCGCTGCCGGGACAGGATACATCCACGGTCACGTCCGTATTTCCCGTTTCCCGGCGCACCGTGTACCAGTCGGAGAAACTGCCGCCGGACGTTACCGTACAGGCCGAACCGGGAACAGCGGCGCCGTCTTCCCTTATTTCCACCAGGCCCGCGTCCCAGTAGGCCGCCGGCACTAACAGCTCGACGGCATGCGCCGTGATATTCGACGGCGTAAGCACAAAGGGCGACAGCGTGGCGTGCGTAATACGCTGATTCGTGGGCGGGATATACGTGACCGCCGCGTCGGGGAGGAGGGTAAAAACCATGATGGATTTGTCGGACACGACCCTTGTCAGCCCCGACATCTTATAGAGACATACGCCATCCCCCCGTCGTTCAGGTTATACTCGTGAGGCCCTCCGTCAATGCCTCCGGAAACGGTCACCTTCGTGCCGTTCCCGTGTGCAACAATGCACATGATGCCTCCCCAGTCGCTGCCGGCCACACTGGTCGTTTTCACCGGCCAGACAAAAAAGTCCGTTCCCCATTTGTCGGTGCTCCACAACTGCTCGTAGCAGTGCTCTGCCGAGCCTCCCAGCCCGATGGTTCCCGTCCAGCCGTATTTGGCGTCGCCGGCGCTGGAGGCAACGACATTTCCGCTGAAAACGGCGACGGGTTTTGTGGCCGTGACCTTTTTCCCCGTCAGGTTATCCGAAACATAATAATGATATACCTCATTTTCATTCAGCGTGATGGGGGTTGATGTGCCGGGCAGGAATATCTGCGTACCGTCTTCTCTGGCCGTAACGGAACAGGCGGACGGATAATCAGCCGGGGAATGCGGATACGGTATTCCCGTTGCCAGGTAATATTCGGTACCCCAGACGGAAACGGGCAGAACGGTCGCCGCATCCGTACTCCCGTTCTGATAATTGATGGCATACACGTTGATGTCTTCCGTCGAAGAGACGGTGATGGTTTTGGACGTTTTTCCCGAAGCCGTATTCACCATGTCATTGTAAGGCAGATCGAACGTATAGATGCCCGGAGCAACCGTATACAGGCCGTCCCAGTCGTTGCCGCTCCCGTCTTTCAGATAACTGTTGGTGAAATTGTTTCTGGCCGTAATACGGCAAGTCCTCATTACGGCCACTTTCAGGCCCAGCGACGGCAGGTCAGGCCCTGTCGTGTATTTGCTGTGGAGAAAGGAGACGTAAAACTGTCTTCCGGCCGCAGCCGAACCGGATCCGGACTGTGCATGGAGGACATCCGTCATGCCCGTCAGTGCGAAAAGCAGGAGACAGGCCATAAACAGCGGTAAGCGTTTCGGGTTAAACCGCTTGAAACGGGCATCGGGCTTCGCCGTATGCGCCATGTCATTTTTTTGATTTTCCGTAGAGGAATTAAACTGTTGTGTGCCGGCAAACGGAGGCCAGCTTTTCAGGCCGGGATATCCCGGCAGCATATTCAAATCTGGATTCATATTTATGTTATGTTTAAAAAGTTACGTTGCAAAAAGTCAGGAAAGAAAAAGGGCGCTATCCTGTTGGCGGGATTTGGTGGCCGGGACAGGTGATTCGGAGTTGACGCATTCCGGACAGCCACCGGCATCGGTCGAAAGGGAGTCGGGGTTGGCTGGGAATAAACCAAGCATACCCCGCCGTTCGGAATACTCCGGCAGAGGAAATGACAATAAATTGTTTTTGTTTGTAGAGAGGGGTACCGTATATTTCACGGTCCGCCGTCCAAGTTGTGTCTATTAAATTCATTCTTCGCTGAAAAAACGTTGCAAAGATAATACTTTTGTTTATAGAAAAGCAACCTTTCAGGCTTAAAAAAACATAACAACTGGTTATATAGGAGTAAATTTCCCCGGCAAAATCAGTAATTCACCCCCAGGGAAATTGCCTGTTTTTGCATTATTTCCGGACAAGTCTTGCCGTTTTTTCAAAAACCAAATTTTTACGGGGAAATTTTATTTTCAGGCGTTTTCTCGTGTTGATCGACCGTTTGCAACTGTCTTTCTATGGAATGTCGAATAACGGCATTAACAGTAGTATTATTTTTTTCTGCTATCATCGCAAGCCGGCAATGAGTTTCCGAAGTGATACGGACATTCAAAACTCCGTTAAACCCCTTGCGCGGGGCAATGCCCATCTCTTTGCAGCCTTCCAGGTAGCTTTCAATACCCGCCTGGAAATCTTTCCGCAATTCGTCGTTACTTGCTGCACAAATCAGCGAGGATTCCCAAATCCCCGATGCGATTAAGCCTTATACGGAACTGCTTAATGCGGTTCAGGGCAATATCAATCATGTAGCGGCCACTTCGGTTGGCGAAAAGGAAACGGCTTTGAAATCGGAATATGAAAAACAGATTTCCGAGTTGAAAAAGCAGCTTCCCGTTAATGAAGTGAAGGCGCTGCCGGAGGCGCAGATCACACCGCTCAAAGAGGAGATTGAGGGGTATAAGGCAAAGGAGGCGGGCGAAAAACGCAACGCGTTCATACTCGCAAAGGCGAAAGAATTGGGCATACCGCAGTCGCGTATTGACGAGGGTTTTGCCATCGCTCCGGAGGCGGACAAGGCAAAGATCGGCGACTACCTGGCAAAGGTGGCAAAGAATGCGGTGGCCAAAGTGGTGGCGGGGGGCACGACTACCGTGCCACGCGTGGTGAAGGATGCGGTAGCGGGCGTGGAGACGTCGATCAATTACAGGATGCCGAACGAAAACAAAGGGATTGCCCCGGTTATGTGGACGGAACCGAATATCGCTACGGTAGAAGATTGTGCAGTGCGATACCGGCGATTATCCGGACGGCGATCCGGTTGCTTAACCGGTTGCAGGGTCTGTTACCGGACGCACACGATTATTTTCAAGCAAATATGAACGGTCGCATAAGACGGAAACAGGAAGAGACCGGATTCTCATGCCTAAAGAAGCCTGCTTCTTTAGATGCAAGAAGCAGGCTTCTTCAGACGCAAGAAGCCTGCTTCTTCAGGCACAAGAAGCCTGCTTCTTCAGGCATGAGTATGATTGCTTCGGACGGCAGGACGTATTTCATGAGCGCATCCT